>CAZSIG010000051.1:0-12637 GCA_964606195.1 uncultured Anaerolineales bacterium | reverse complement strand
CATGCGCGTTAAATCCGTGAGCATCTGGTCTAACAACGGCGCGGTGCCGTCGGAACTTAGCGATACCTTCATCTCTCGCGCCAAATCCGCGTAACTATGCACATCTTCCGAGTCAATAAGCTTCAACAATTTTTCTAACATTCTACGCCCTCTGCGCTACGTTAAACGTAAAACAAACTGACTACTTGGTAGGTTAAAATTCCCCCCACCAACGACAACAACGTCAAATAGCCAACGCCGAAAATCGTCCATTTCCAGCTCTTGGTTTCCTGATGCACCGCGCCGACCGTCGCCACACAGGGCACAAACAACATCTGCACCACCAAAAAAGCCAGCGCCGCGGCGGGCGTGAGATTCGCCGTCAGGGTTTGCGCCCGATTCGCCTCGCCCGCACCATACAGCACCCCCAACGTTGCCAGCGAGTTCTCTTTCGCGATAAAGCTGGTCATCAATGCCACAATCATGCGCCAATCCATGCCCATGAGCCTGCCCAATGGCGTAAAGGCGCGCCCTATTTGCGCGATAAAGCTGGTCTGAATTTCTCCCGTCGGTAAAACCGACAGAGACCAGATGATGACTGACATCACCAGAATGACCGTTCCTGCCTTTTGTACGAACTCGACCGTGCGCTGCCAGACGAGCAAGCTGATGGTCCGCACGTTCGGTACGTGGTAGAGCGGCAGTTCCATGATAAACGCCGCGTATTCCCCCTTAAACAAAAACTTACTGAACAGAATACCCGAAATCGCCAACACTCCCAAGCTCATGCCGACCAACATCCACGATACCAACGTCGCGGCGGGACCGAAGAACAACGGCGTGAGAAAGGTCACCACCACCATGCGCGCAGTGCAGGGCACCAGCGGCGCGAGCAGAATAGTCAGCAACCGCGCTTTTTCCGATTCGATGATACGCGCCCCCGTAACCGCGGGGACGTTGCAGCCAAAGCCGACGATTAACGGCAGCGAAGATTTACCGTGCAATCCCATCATGTGCATGAAGCGGTCCATCACATAAGCCGCTCGCGCCATGTAGCCCGTATCCTCCAAGATACCCAATGCGCTGTAAAAAATCACCATGATGGGCAAGAAAGTCACCACCATCCCCGCGCCGCCGATTATTCCATCCACCAACAAGCCGATAATCCACTCGGGAGACCCCGCCAATGCTATAGTAATCCACGATGACAATCCCCCGATGATGTACGTATCTAGCAATTCCTGAATCGGCGCGCCGACGGTGTAAGTGACCCAGAACAATATTCCCAATGTCGCCGCAAGCATCACCACGCCCCAAAATGGGTGCGTCGCCCAGCGGTCAATCATCTCCGTCACCGTCACCTGCCCCAACTTGTGCCGCACCAGCGCGGCGCGAGACATTCGCTCTATCCAATCGTAGCGCCCGCTGGCAATCGCCACTACCGCGTCCTCATGTTCATACAATATGCTATACACGCGCTGCCAATCGGTATCGGGCAGATGCTCGCGCACGATTTCCATAGCATTCGCATCCCCCTCCAAAAGTTTCAGCGCCATCCACGACACCGGATAAGGTTCGGGCACATAATTCGCGATTAACCCCTCAATCTCTGCCAAGACATCGCGGTGGTCTTGCCGAATAGTGGGTAGCTTGGGATTGTATTCTATCTCTCCCATACAGAGGCGATACACCGTCTCCAGCAGATTCTCAATTCCCTTGTTCTGTGTCGCCGTCATCGGCACGACCGGTATCCCCAGCGCGGCTTGCAGCACATCGCCCTCAATTTGTATCCCCTCCTGCTTCGCGACATCGAGCATGTTGAGCGCGAGCACGACCGGCGCGGGCAGCGGCAGCAGTTCTGCCAGCAGATAAAGATTGCGCTCGAACGACGCGGCGTTGACCACCGCGATTACTACGTTCGGTTTTTCACGAATGATATATTCGCGCGCGATTACCTCCTCCGGCGAATTCGCGGTCAAGCTGTATGTACCCGGTAAATCGACCAGGTGTATCTTCAGGTCGCCATACTCGAAATTTCCGGTCTTCTGTTCGATAGTCTTGCCCGGCCAATTGCCGACATGTTGGTTTAAGCCGGTCAGAATGTTGAAGACGGTGGACTTGCCCACGTTGGGCTGTCCCGCCAACGCTACCGTAATCTCACTATTCTCATCGACGCATTCATCAATCATTTGCTCATTTGCTGATTTGCTCATTTAACGATTTACTCCCTCAAGAACCACCGCGCAGCACGCGCACGCGTTTAGCCTCACCGCGCCCCAGCGCGATGCGCGAGTCGCGCAGGCTCACGATTATCGGACCATGCCCGTAATTCTGCACCACCTGTATTCGCACACCCGGTGTGAACCCCAGCGCGGCGAGTCGACTGACCACCTGATGACCGCCGCCCAAATACTTCACAGTGCCGCGCTCGCCGGTGTTTAGTAAGTCCAACGGCAGCGCGTTATGCGGAATCTCCACATCGCGCTCCTGATATGCCTCTATCCTGCCGACTAACAAATCGACGTGCCGCTCGCGGTCGAACGGCGGCCGTCCGTAAACAATATCCACATCAGGATGCTCGCGGCGCGCCTCCGCGATGATATTCGGTAAGTACATCTCCACAAAGGGGTGCCCCGGCAGACAGATTACCGGCAGCACAATCACGCGCTTCGCCCCGATGTTGATAACCTGACTAATAGCATCGCGGCAAGATGGTGCGGGATATTGCAGGTAGCCCACCGCGACGTTGTGATAACCATGCTCGCGAATCCCGCGCGCCAAATCCTCCACCGCGAAGTGAAATGGCGCGTTCTCCCTCGTCAATCGCCATTCACGCAGTTCCTGTATCGCATTCTCGCGCTCCTCGCGCCAGAAATCATGCTTATCCAGCATCCAGTCGAGGGGCGGCACGCCCGGCGCGGCGAGAACTATCCCCAAGTCCCCGTTGTTTTTATTGTGCTCAGGGTTATGTTCCGGCTCACCATGATGACCGCGTCTTCTGTGGTGGCGCGGCGCGCCCCTTCTGATTCTAAATCTTGGACCTTTCATTTCGTTTATATTTCTCCTCTGATTTATTGATTATTCAGTTAAACCACCAAGAACACTAAGGACACTAAGACAATTTTTAGCTTCGAATGAGGGCATTTGACCGCGTATAAGTACTATTAACAGAAAAATACTTGGTGCTCTTCGTGCTCTTAGTGGTTAAATTATCATACAGGACTTACGCAAATTCACAATAATTTCACCGCAGAGGACGCAGAGGACGCGAAGTTTGTTCAAAGGAATAATTTTGCCACCAGCATACGCGATTATACCCCATCATTTGAAACCATATTTTTCAGAAGGAAAAAATAGTAACCAAAACTCTGCGCTCTCCGCGTTCTCGGCGGTAAAAATACACCGAAATTGCGTAAGCCCTATCATATTACTTTTCCCTATTACTTACTTCCTTACCACTACTGATTATTCTAGCTATCAGGAAAATCCGCGTTATTCGCGTTCTATCTCCCCTTCCTCAACCCAAATCGCCTCCGCCAGCGTACGCGCCAGTGAGATGTGTATGCCGTTCATATCTACCAACAGGCTATCCTCAGCCGCCGCTATTACCATCAGCGGCGCGCCCGGACGCACATCAAGCTCATCCAAGAACACTCGCGCCGCGTCACTCACGTCACAACGAACCACATGTCCCGACTGCCCCGCGGACATCGCGGTCAAGGTAGACAAAGAGCGCGTTGGCATCACCCCATTCACTTGGGGAATAAGCTGCCCCATCGGGTTGGTCACCGGATGATTTAGAAAATCATCGAGCCGCGCCACCACTAAATCGGGAGTGGAATGTTCAAGCTGACACGCGGCATCATGAGCCTGCGCGAACTCGAAGCCCAACTTCTCCACCAGAAAAACCTCCCACAAGCGGTGGCGCCGCAGAATGTAATACCCTTGCTGCTCCCCCTCCGCCGTAAGCGACACTCCCTTGTATGGTTGATAAATCAACAATCTCTGTTCCTGCAACTTACGGCACATCTCATTGACCGAAACCGCGGAGACGCCAAGCTCTTGTGCCAGTTGGGACAACGGCACTGGCTGATTTCCATCGCGCAACCGCGCGATGGTAACCAGATACATCTGAACGCTTTCGCTGAACGAAGCTTGATTTTTATTTAGGTATACCATAACAAAAACAGCATTACTCTTTAAGTATGCCTAAAATTATACCACAAAAACGATTGATTGTCAATTCCCAAAAACAAAACTCCCCGCGAATCATAAACTCGCGGGGAGCGGGTAACGTGAAACGTGAAGACGTAAAACGTAATGCGTAAAACGTGAAGCGTATCGCGTAACTTGTATCTCTTTTTCACGTTTCACGTCTTCACGTTTTAGTCCTCCAAAACATACTCGTATTCATACACCGGTATCGTCAAGGGCAAACCGCGCGCGTCGCGGTCGCGCAACATGCGATCGATTTCGGCGCGAATGTTCTCCCACGCCTCTACGTGGGTCTCGCCCTTAGCGCGACAATTGGGAATAGATGGACAAATCGCGATGAACCCATTCTCCGCTTCGCTCTCAATTTCCTCAATAGTGATTAGTAATTTAAGCCGATACATTTTCCGTCAACCTTCCTCCAAACAAGCTCAAATTTATTTTTCTTTAGGGACGCCACGGTGTAGGGGCAAACCTGCGTGTTTGCCCATCGTGGAGGGCGAACACATAAGTTCGCCTCTACATTGGCACATTCAATCGCGCCATCTCATAAATCCCCATCTATTGATACTCCACAACAGCATCCCCCCCAACGACAGCGCGGTGAGCACAGTGCCCAACGTGCGCGGTGGCGTGCTGCCCATTTTGATACTCACGCGATGTTCGCCCGCGGGCACATCCAGCGCAATCAAACCGTAACGCCCCTCGGGACGAATCGGCACCTCCTGCCCATCCACGTAACCGCGCCATCCTGGATAATAGTAAGTGTAAAACTGTATCGTCGCGTCCGTCACTGCGTTGACACGCACTACTTCCGAGTGCCCGCCGTGATGCAGCATCTCCAACTCTGCCTCACCACGCAGCACATGCGCTTTGGTCAGCGGCTCACCGGCGAGATACTGCTCCACCAACGGCGATTCGTGCGGAAACTCGCGCGTCCAAATGGTCATGCCACGCATGTCGGGATAATCCACCTCGAACTGAATCGTCGCCGCGGGCGTCTCGCTGCGCGAGTCGAACGGTGTGTACTCCGGCGCGGTGTAGGGGTAGCTGGCAATTACTACCGTCATAATCGCGAAGATGGTGCTCGGCGCGGCGACCGTAGCTGAACGAAACAACCCCGCGAACGCCGCGCCTGTCAGCACCGATAACGTGAGTGAGGTCAACAGCAGCAGCCGCCAGGGAAATTGAATCAGCGCGACGATGGGGATAATGCGCCACAGCGGCGTGGAGTACGCCGTCATCATAAACGCGATGCCGACCGTCGCGACGAGGTAGAAGCCGATGATGTCGCGGTGCGGGGTCTCGCGCCGCCACAAAAGGAGAAACGATACTATCGCGCCAGCCACTCCTGCCAAGCCCAACTGTAAGGACATTTCGTCATCGGGACCATCGACCGCGTAGCCGTAGCCCCAATTCGGCGTGAAAAACTGGCGCGGGTAGACGAACTGCCGCTCGTAGCCGTACCCCTCACGCGTCCACTGCGTCTCGTTCACGTACTGTTTTTCGACCACCATCGGCACGAGGTGAATCGCCGCCGCGCTGATCGCGAGGAGCGCGACCAGGGCGAGTTGTCCGATAGGCACGACGATAACTCGCGCGCTCCGCGGCGCGGCTTGGTACCATCTTCGCCCTAGCAGAAAGAGGGCGCAAATCGTCAAGAGCGGCGTGAAAATCATCACTCCCGTCACGTTGTGAGTCAGGATGAGCGCGGCGTAGGAGAGCGCGGCGTAGGCCACGTAGCACGGGCGTCCCGTCTCTACTAACTCATAGACGAATAACAGAATGAGCGGGGGAAAGACGAAGGCGAGCGATTCCGCCAAATCGGCGCGCACGTACACGTCCACCAGATGGTACGGCATGTAGATGTAGGTCACCGCGGCAATCACGCCCGCGGCGCGCCCGAACAGCCGCCGTACCAGCGCGTACATCGTGAAACCAGACGCAATCAACCCGAACGCGAAGGTCAGCTTGACCGCGGCGGTGAACCCCGCGCCGAGCAGGTGAAAAAATTCTACGATGTAGAGCGACAGCGGCGCGTAGAGGTTGAAGGTTGGGTAGCCATAGCCGACCGCCTGGTCTACTGCCCAGCGCGGATACCACGCGCCGTCGCGAAACGCCCGGTCGAACTCCACCGGAAAGAATATGCTGTGCCGCGCATCGTGGGCGTTCATAAAATAATGCGGCGCGGTCAACGGCGCCCAGACGAAAATCGCCAGCGCGAGAATCAGTATCACAACCGGGTTTATCCGCACGATTACGTTTCGAGCTAAATCACGCATCGTCTCGAAGTATACTCATAAACGCGGCAGGTGTCAATAGGCATAGGCAACGCGAGTGAACCGAATTGCATTGCGTAGGGGCGGAACGCGTTCCGCCCGCCTGTCTTGCCCCTCTCCATTACACGGAGAGAGGGTGGGGTGAGGTTTACCCCGCGCGCCATATTTAGGTATAATCAGACAAATATTTTAATCGAGGAGGCGATAATGGATATTAACATTCAAAATCAAAGAGTTAAGAACCTGGGCGGCAAAGAGTCTCCCAGAGAGTACCGGACGCGCCGCCATCTTCAAACTCTGTGACCAGGCCGCTCATTTCGCCCTAGCCGTCTGTCGGAGAGAAAGTTTCTCTCCCAGAGAGAAATGGAGTAAAATAGGCGGGTCAAGAAACCAAAACCAGCAGCAGAGCAGAAGGAGCAAAGCACATGGCCCGTCGATTTAAGCAAGTGGATTATAAAAAATCTGGTCAACAAACCATCACGCTCGACGAAGTGTTGCCGCCCGATCACCTGGCCCGGTTTATCGTGGGGATCATTGCCGAACTGGATTTGAGCCCTATTTACGAGCGATATGCGGCGCGGGGCGGCGCAGCGTATGCTCCGGAAGTGCTGTTGGGGTTGTTATTCTACGACTACGCGACGGGGATATGCAGTTCGCGCCAGATCGAACAGGCGACCTATGAGATTATCCCCTTTCGGTACATCGCGGGGGGCTGGCATCCGGATCACGACACGATTGCCCACTTTCACCAAACCTTTTTGCCCCCAATCACGGAGTTGTTCGGGCAGATATTGCTGGTGGCGCAGGAGTGGGGGGTGTTGAAATTGGGCAACATCAGTCTGGACGGGAGTAAGATTCATGCCGATGCGGCCAAGAGTAAGGCCGTAAGTTACCAGCGGTGGTTGCAGCTGAAGGAGCAGCTGCAAGCCGAGGTAGCGGAATTGCTGGCTCGGCGCGAACTGACCGAGCCAGGTGATCTGCCCGCAGGTCTGGACGTGCCTGCTGAGGTGCTGTTGCGCCAGGAAAGACTGGGCAACCTGGCGCAGGCCCAAGCAGTATTGGAATTGCGCGCTGCGGAACGGTATCAAGTGGAGCAAGCGGGCTATGAAGCCAAATTGCGAGAACGAGAAGCGAAAACGCAACGTACTGGGCCAAAACCGCGGGGGCGCCAACCGCCCTCCCCGGCGCCGGATCCCCGGGATAAGGACCAGTACAACTTCACCGCTCCTGAGTCCCGCATTATGAAGAACAGTAACCACAATGGTTTTGATCAGCATTACAACGTCCAGGTGGCTGTGGAGCAAGAGAGCTATTTGGGGGTGGCGCACACGTTGTCCAATCATCCTACAGACCAGAAAGAGGCTCTTCCGCCCCTGGATGCTATTCCGGGCGAGCTCGGCATCCCCGCGGCCGGCGCCTTGGATGCCGGCTATTTCAGTGAGCATAATGGGCGCGGGATGGAACAGCGGAGCATCGAACCGTACATTGCGCCGGGGCGAGAAGCGCATTACCAAAGTTGGCAAGCGCGCTTTGCGCCGCCGCCAGCGCCGCCCCCGACCAATGCCAGTACACGGGTCAAGATAGTCTTCAAACTGAAGACCAAAATTGGGCAGGCGATTTACAAGTTGCGCAAATCTACGGTCGAGCCCGTGATGGGGATCATTAAGGAGGTGTTGGGTTTTCGCCAATTCTCGCGACGTGGGTTGGTCGCCACCGCCGGAGAGTGGGGCTTGGTCTGTCTGGCCTGTAATCTGAAGCGGTTGCATAAACTGGCGCGCGGTTAAACTGGACGCTACCCTGCCGCCCCTCAGCGCGGCTATGGCGCGGAAAAAGAGTTCCGGGAACTGCGGAGGCCTGCCGCTAGCCCCCCGCACCAAGCATACGGACCTCCGAAACAGTGCATTTAGTCATGAATACTGCATACTATTGACAAATTGTGGGAGGAATCATCAGAGAAAGACCCGCGAAGTTTTCTCTCCGACAGGCTGCTAGCCGCAGAAATTGACCTCGAAATTCGCATCGCCCCCTATCCGCCCTATTGTTCCAAATATAACCCATCGAACATCGCTTCTTCCCCCATGTCACCCGTGCTGGTCAAGGCGTGATCTTCACCAGCATCGCGGTGGTCAAGAAACTGATGGAAAGAACGTACACCAAGACTGGCTTGCAAGCCTTTGTGCATATTATCGACCAAGCCTATGAAACGGGACGCCAAGTGCGACCGATTTCAAAGAGCATATGCACATCGTGTTTGATGATTTCTTGCCGCAATGGAACTATTGTGCGCCCCCGCAACCATGTACAAATGCACAAGTTATTTAATTCTGAATCCTTAGTCACTGTTCCATGCTCAACCAAGCCCCATAGCTGCGGAGGCCAATATGAGATAACCGCTTTGCCGACGATCAATTCTTGAGGCAACATCCCCCAAGCGTGAGAATCACTGCTGTTATCGCGATTATCCCCTAGTACGAAAACCGTATCTTCAGGCACAGTTTGGGGAGGACTAGAATAAGAACCGCGATAGGGCCCGAAAGTTTCTTCTAGGGAGGCACCGTCGATGAACACGCGTCCGCTCTGGATTTCTACCGTCTCTCCGGGTAGGGCTATCACCCGCTTAATAAAGTCTCGTTGGGGGTTGCGTGGGTAATGAAAGACGATGACGTCGCCACGTTCGGGTTCGTCGAACTCCCATAACTCTTTGCTAAATTCCAATCGCGCGGGATTGTCTATGGGTAATGGTACTGAGATACCTAGACGAAAACGATAGGCAACTTTATTGATGATCAAGTATTGCCCGTTGTGTAGATTCGGTTCCATGCTGCTGCCTTCGATACGAAAGTTTTGAATGAATATGCGAATCGTAAAAAATATCAGCAGTCCCAGTAAGACGGTCTCTATAATCTCGCGTATCGTTGCTTTGATTCCCTGCCATCGCTCGCTCGAGATGGTCTCAGCTTGCTCCATGTTTGATGTCGCTTCAGTTCGCGTGGTCGTTATTATGTTCTCTTCCAATCTATATACCTCCATATCCTTGACGGTGTAATTCCTATTATAAACTATCTAAACATACAAGGCAAGTTGATAAATATGAGACATTATATCGATTAGAAGTCGACGAACAGATGGAGTTGGATCGGCGGATAAGTCCACGGGCGGAAATTCAACCGAAAGTTATGCAGCCCGCAACACGTCTACAATACCATGTCCCGAAAGTCCGCTTTCCAATTCCTAATCTTGTCTTTCACAATGCGATATCGTTTGACGCCCCCAATGGCATGTTCCACGCGCACCCGTAAGGCGGAATGCCAACTGTTAGGAATGACAATTAAATAACATCCGCAAAACTGCTGCGGTAAGCTATTTGCCTAAATGCTCATGAAAGGAGTAGTGGTTAAATGGTAAGTGATGGTTAAAATGATTACAACTAAACCACAAAGGACACTAAGACCATTTTTTAGCTTCGAATGAGCGCATTTGACCGTGCATAAATACTATTAACAGAAAAAATACTTGTGCTCTTAGTGGTTAAATTATCGGATTACTTTTCCCTATCACTTACTACTTTCATAGAACCTTAAAAACGCCCTATGGAGGGCCAAAAAGTAACTTCCGCAACTCAGCATTGGGCAGCGACACGCCAAGGGCGTGGTCAGCAATGGCCAGGCGCAATTTGAGGTGGTTGAGCCAAGGGATTGCCAAATCGGCCTCGTTGACCCAGACGATGTAAGCAGCCAAGATGTACTGACCGGGAAAGGGGTCAAAGATGACCCAAAAACAATCGTCTTGTACCTGAAGCAATGCGGTCCGCCGAATGAGTTTGCGAATGGCGGTGAGTACGGTCCAAGAGGGGGCCGGGGCAGGCAGATGGTCCAGTAAGTCGCGGATGCGATTGTAGGCCAGGCCCCGCAACCAGGTGCAGAGTTCGATACGATGATGGATGAGTTGGCAGGTTTGCTGGGGGTGGTCGAGCGGCAAGTCAGGACGGGTCTGGCGATAGCCTTTGGGGTTGGCATCCAAGCCGAGGGCGTGAATCCCATCACGGAAAGCGAGTTCATGGTCTTGCCGCCAAGGGTAGGTATCGGCTGGCATCCAAGCCGGCCAATCGGCGGTGGCGGCAAAGGCGGCCGCATACTTGGCCTTGGGGTCGGGATCATCCACCTTGTCCCGGTCGATAATCAAGAGCGTAGGCAAGGGGGCACTGAGTCCGGTGATCTGGGTTGTAGTACGCGCTAGACAGAGACGCTGCCGTTGTTCTGGGGGCTGGTGCCATTCACTGCCGCGTACGTAAGGCTCGAGCGGGTATTCGCCCCAGCGCAGGCCGCGATCCCACTGCTGCACGTTCTTGGGCGTACGGCAGATACGTGCCAGGTAGTGGATGTGCTGTTCGCGGTGCAGTTGCCCCAACTCATCGTGGGCCTCTTGGCTATACGAGCCGCAGTCCAGGATTTCGAACCCCAGTTCAGCTGTGCCCCCGCCCGGTTGGTAGGCCGTCACAGCTTCCTGAAGCTGTGACGCAGCAACATGACACAACTTGTGGCGCGTGTCGATCACTTCCAGCCCCAAGAACCGGCGGGCCATGAGGTGGAAGGTCATGAACAAGTGGTGAGCCCGCATTATCCGGCCGTTCTTGGCCACCTTGCCTTTGGGCATCTCGGGACCTCCTTGATGACCGACTACATGTTCGTCGTTGGACAGGATGACCGGTAGGTGCCGCACCAACCACCACTCTTCCAGTTTGGTGCCTTGGTAGAACAAAGCCACCGCGCCACTGCCCATTTGCTTCAGCCAAGTGTAGACTGCTCCCGCCCGCAGCGGTGTCCATCGTCCGGTGAACAAGGCCAAACCACGGTCGTTCACGTCCTGGAGGGCCCAGATGCGGCCCAACCCGCATACTGCCAGGGCCAGGAAGGTCAGCACGAACTGCACTGGCGTGCCGCACGTACCGGTACAACTCAGCCAATAGCTGTAGGGCAGCAGATTGCTTGGCAATATCCACGGCACCAGCAACCACAACCCGCCCCAGCGCGTCAGGCCCACCGGCATCGCTGCAGGTGCCGGCCGGGCCGGCGCACATTCCGCCTGGCGGGGGCGCCCGGTCTTGCCAGCGCCGCGTTGGCTGGCGCGCACTTCGGCTACGATGTAGCGCACGTTGCGGTCACTGCAGCCCAATTGTTGCCCCACTTGGACCGTAGACAGCCCCACTTGGTAGGCACAGAACACCCAGGCGAAAAGCAGGATCCGGTTCTGGGGATGCTGGCGCACAATGTCCAGCAAGCGATTGAGAAAGATGCAGTCCGGTTCTGACAAACCGCACGCTTCAACAGCCTGAATATCTGCGATATGAATGCTCATTGGTTACTCCTTATCCTTCAAGTTGGAACCATAAGGATACACCAATCGAGCCAAATGTGGAAGTTACTTTTTAAGGTACTTTTGAGGTTACTACTCAGGCTGAAGTCGCCTGAGAAAGTGCTAATGGATTTCTAATTAGGACTTACGCAACTTCACATTAAATCTGCGCGAGTGGGTTATAAATGACTACCAATGAATGCCAATGAACGCGGGCGGAGACTTCCGAAGTTTTCCGAAACTTCGGAAGTCTGAAATCTGCGTAAGTCCTACTAATGAAAATCAAATGTTAATCTAATGGAGCTGCGGTATACTACGTATTATGATGTCCCCACTTGAGCTTGAGCGCCACCAACTTGCAGAATTGGATAACGAAACCCTGATCGCGATTGTTCTGACATTGCAGCAGACTGTAGCAGAACAAGCGGCTACCATCCAAGCGTTGCCAGACCACTGGGCCCAAAACAGCCGCAACAGCGGCCGGCCACCGAGTAGCGCCGGCTTGAAGAAGCCCCGCACGCGGAGTCTACGCCAGAAGCAAGGTCGCTGTAGCGGGGGACAGAAAGGGCACCAGGGACACACCCTGGAAATGGTGAGTCAACCGGCCTACATGCGCGTCCCCCCCGTCTCGATTTGTCCCCATTGCGCTACCGCCTGGCAGGCTGTTGAGCCATGCAAACGAGAACGCCGCCAAGTGTTCGATGTGCCGCCTGTGCGGGTACAAGTCACGGAGCATCAAGCCGAGGTCAAAACGTGTCCGACTCACGGCTGCCGCTGTGGCCCACTTTGACGAAAGCGGTCTGCGCGTAGAGGGC
>CAZSIG010000050.1:9844-12665 GCA_964606195.1 uncultured Anaerolineales bacterium | reverse complement strand
GAAGAATCGCGGTTCAGGAAGTAATAGTCCGCCGAAAAACGAGATTCTTCGCTCCCGCTGGTCGCTCAGAATGACATCCTAGCGCGAAGTCTCGTTGTAGTACTAATCTCCGCGTCCTCTGCGCCCTCGGCGGTTAATCATCAGGTAATCGTACTATATTACTGTTCCAAGACCATATCCAACAACGCGGTGAGCTCGGCTATATTGATCGGTTTGGCACAATAGCCCATGGGCTGTAGTTTGTCCGCCCGCGCCCGCACTTTCGCGTCCAGATAGCCGGTCATAAAAATGAGCGGAATATCCCGCTCTGCTCGAATCTGCTGCGCGGTCTGAATGCCATCTAGCTCTCCCGCCAGCCGCACATCCATTATAACCACCGCGGGCGGGTCTTGCTGCACCAACGCGAGCGCTTCTTCGCCGGTGGCAACCCACGTGCACCTGCCATAGCCGGCGCGTTGGAGTGCCCCCTCCAGATAGATGGCGATCAACACTTCATCTTCAACTAGTAAAATTTGTAATGGTTCAGTCATAGTCATACTCGCGGGGTATATAGATCGGTCATAAAGCGGATATGGCAAGTGAAACCGGGCGGACCGCCGAACGCCACCGTCCCTTGCAGTTGGTGTTCGACCAGCGCGACGACGGTCTGCAAGCCCAAAGTCTGCGGCGCGGTCAGATCAATGTCGGGTGGGACGCCTACACCATTATCAGCATAAGACAACTCTAGCTCCGTTTCGCTAACGCGCCGCAGTCGAAGTTGCACCTCGCCACCGCGCCCGTCGGGAAAGGCGTGTTGCAACGTGTTGCTCAAGAGTTCGGTGAGTACCAAGCCACAGGGGATGGCCGTATCGATCAGCACCGCCACCGGTTCGAGGTCAAGGTTTAGTGTGAGGGGCGCGGTGGATGGTGCGTAGCTATCGCGTAACAACTGCGTCAATTCGGTCAGGTAATCCGCCAAAATCAAGTGCGATAGGTCTTGCGCTTGATATAGTTGCCGGTGTACCAGCGCCATCGCCTGAATGCGCTGCTCCGTCTCCGCCACTAGCTTATGCACCGCGGGGTGGGGACTTTGCGCCGCCTGCAGCCCCAGCATGGCGCGTATCACCTGCATGTTATTGTTAGTCCGATGATATAACTCGCGCAGGAGCATCTCCTTCTCCGCCAGTGCTCGGCGAATGCGCGTCTCCGCCTCTTTACGCGCCGTGATGTCCTGTGTGACGCCCACGATGCGGCGCGGCACTCCCGACGGCGCGGTGGTCAGTCTGCCGTAGGAATGCAGCCAGTGGATGCTGCCATCTCCCCAGACGACGCGGTAGGTGAGGTCGAAATCGGGCTGCTCCTCTCCCAGCCGCTGCCACGTTTGCTGAACCGCGGCGCGATCATTCGCGTGGATGTGCGCGAGCACATCGTCAATGGTACCGCCGAACTTTGCCAGCGGAATGCCGAAGAGCGCGGCGTGTTCGCCCGCCCAGGTCACCTGCCCAGTTTCGAGATTCCCCTCCCAGATGCCCATACGCGCGTGATGCAGTGCTAGAAGCAGGCGGGCATTGCTTTCCTGTAGCTGTTGTTGCGCGGCGCGTTCGGCGGTCTGGTCGCGAAATACCAGCACCACGCCGGAGATGTGCCCTTCGCCATCGCGAATGGGCGCCCCGCTGTCGAGAATAGGACGTTCCGTGCCGTCGCGGGCGACTAGGAGCGTGTGATTGGCTAAACCGACCACGATTCCCTCCGCCAAGACGCGGGCTACGGGATTGGGCACCGGCGCCCGCGTCTCCTCATTGATGATGTGAAAGACGTTCTCCAGAGGTTGCCCCCGCGCCGCGGCTTCCGTCCAGCCGGTGAGGTACTCTGCCGCCGAGTTTAGACGCTGCACGCGCCCGCGCGTGTCGGTGGCGATGACGCCGTCCCCGATGGCGTAGAGGGTGGTGGCTAACTCGTGGCGGCTGGCGCGCAACGCGGCGTCACTGCGAATGACGGTCATCGCCAGCGCGGAGATGATCCCGACCAGTAGGGATTCGATGAAGTAGGGTTGATCGCGCCAGCTCTGTACCACTTGTGGCAAGATGGGCACCTCCTCCACAATAGCGAGCGCGCCCCAAACTATCGGGGTAACAAAGAGTTGATAGCACAGCATCACTACGCCGCACCACCCAACCGCGTACCAGATGTTATTACGCACGCGCGCGAGCCAGCGGTTATGCACGGTTCTAATTATCACTATCGTCGGCAGGGCGTACATCATATTGGCAGTCAGGACGAACCACACGGATAGTTCGCGAAAATACGCTACGGAGAGGATACACGCCAGCAGCACCACCGCCCACCAGTGAGGCAGCAACACCGCGCCCATGTAGCCGAAAATCCACCGCCCCTCGATGTACGCGTCGGTATAGGGGATGTTGATGTTCAGGCGACTCGCCACCACGCCGAGAATAGCCAGAAGCACAAAGCGTCCGAATTCACTCAGCCCGAACGCGCCCCCCGGAAAGCCTGTTTCAATCTCTGTGTCAGCAGGGGCGCGAAATATATTTAGAAGGTCATTTTTTATCTTTTGTAAATTCATAATCAACATTGACGCGCCCTTAATTATACTTCTACCTATCACAGAAAACAAACGGCGCGTATGGTATGAACGAAAATCACCGCGGCGCGCTAGTGGCGGTATGGGGATACCGCCCTGGAGTCGCGCATCCTAGAGGGCGCAATCCCCATTGCGCCAGCTTATTTTCGGATCAGTTTCCATAAGCACAGCTCTTCGCCAATGAGCGAAAATCACCCTCACCCCAACCCCTCTCCCTGTTAGGGAGAGGGGCACAAGTTC
>CAZSIG010000050.1:2172-9744 GCA_964606195.1 uncultured Anaerolineales bacterium | reverse complement strand
GCGGCGCGGGGGTATGAGCATATCATCTTATAACCACGCCATTCCCCCGGCGCCAAGTTATTTTCGGAGTAGTTTCCATGAGCACAGCTCTTCGCCAATGAACGAAAATCACCCTCACCCCAACCCCTCTCCCTGTTAGGGAGAGGGGCACAAGTTCCCTCTCCCCGCAGGGGAGCACTCTTACGAGTAGGCTTCGCGCAGGGTTAGGGAGAGGGGCGCGCGGCGCGGGGGTATGAGCATATCATCTTATAACCACGCCATTCCCCCGGCGCCAGTTTATTTTCGAGATAGAACGCGAGGTTTTGCGAAAAGTACGCGGAGTAGGGTATAATAATGGTCTTGTTTTCAATGAGGCGGAGGTGATAAGTGAACTCGAAGTATACATAATAGGATTTATGCAAATTCGGCATAATTTTACCGTATTAGAACTGTAACAAAGCTAAGTATGGAGGTATAGATATTACAGATGGCTAAGAAAACCCAGAGTAAACCTAAGGCATTGACGCGAAAGCAGCTTTCACGTCGCGAAAAAGAGAGTCGCCAGCAAAGATATGTGATGATCGGCGTCGGCGCGGTGCTGGTCGTGGTGGTGATAATTTTCATGGTGGGGTTCTTCGTGGAGAAAATACACAAACCCGCGCAGCCGATCGCGATGGTGAATGGCGAAGGGCTGAGGACTGACACTTACCAACACCGCGTGGAATATAGTCGATTGATACAGGCGAGTTTCATCGACCGTCTGGAGTTTCAGCGGAATCAGTTGCTTTCAGAGACGGAGGATGAAGAGACCGCGAGTTTTTTGGAAGAGTATACCAATCAACAGATCGAGCAGACGCGAAGCGAGGCGTTACAGATACCGCAGAATGTCCTGGAGGATATGATCGAGGAAGAGATCATGCAGCAGGAGTTAGAGCGACGCGGTTTGACGGTCACGGAGCAAGAATTAGAGAGTGATATTCAACGGCAAATCGGATACGATCCCAACCCGCCCACTCCGGTGCCGACGCCTATCACCGCGACGGAATCGATGACCACCACGCCGATTCCCCCCACGCCACCGATGACGCTGGAGCAGTTTCAGCAGGAATATCAGGCGCGGTTACAAACCGCTAAAGAGATCGGGTTATCGGAGAAGGAGTATCGCGATATATACAAAGGGTACGTGATGCGCGATAAGCTTATAGAGGAGTTCGTAAAGGAACAGCCCACTACAGCCGAACAGGTTCATGCTTATCACATTCTGGCTACTGATGACGTAACTATCACGAAGGCGCTAGAGCGGCTCGAAGCTGGAGATGACTTTTCGGAGGTGGCGCGGGATCTATCCGAGGATCCTGGTTCGGCGGCGCAAGGGGGAGATTTGGGCTGGTTCGCGCGCGGTCAAATGGTGGAAGAATTTGGAAACGTCGCGTTCTCCCTGGAACCGGGCGAGGTCAGCGATGTATTTACCACTACTTATGGCTCTCATATCGTCAAGGTGGTAGAGAAAGATCCTCAAAGACCATTGGACGAGGAGTCGATTCGCCAGCGCGCGGAACAGGCATTTAATGAATGGTTGGCGGAGCAGAAGAAATCGGAGGGAATAGAGCGTTTCTGGTCAGCGGAGAAGGTTCCTACCATGCGGCCTAATATTGAGCAAATCTTTCGCGGGGATTACTAATCGCGATTTACGGAAGAGGAAGTTATTGTGAAGCGCATAGCGCGAATTATCTTGTTAATTTCTTTGCTTGCTAATTTGTTACTATTCGGGTGTATGACGCCGCCGCTGTTACAAGATGTGAGTGTGCAGCCTACGGTCATAAATCCTGATGGCGATGGTGTGGACGACGTCGCGGAGATTAAGTATCGTATTGGACGCCCCGCGCTATTGTCCATTTATTTCACCGACGACGCGGGCGAGAAGCATTATTTTCGCTATCAGAAACGACGATCTCTCGGAGAGTACAGCACGTTATTCAACGGGGTGATTGAAGGGGATATGTTGCCTGATGGCGCGTACGAATATCACATCGAAGCTGAGGATGAACAGGGCGAAATAGCGGAAATTAGCGGCACGATCACGCTACAGCACACTGATCAGACGGAACCGGAGCTGCAAAATTTCAGCTTCTTTCCGAAGGTCTTCACCCCCAACCGCGACGGCATTAACGACCGCATCGCGTTGAGTTATTACCTCACCAAGCCCGCGAAAGTGAGTGTCTATCTCCGGAACGAAGAGGGTGATAAATTCCCCCTCGCGGAGCGAGAGGATAGCCTGATAAAGCCAGGGGAAGTCGGTTTTCACCAATATGATTACGAAGGGGGAGTCGATTTAGGACACCCGCCACCGCCGAACGGCAATTATATCATGGTCGCGGAGGCGGTAGATAAGCTCGGCAACCGCGTCGTCATCAGTGAGCCACTGGTGATTAAAAACGGCGGGGTGCCGCGGGCGGAGATCGTTGCGGGAGAGGTGGAGTTTGAACCGCAAGTTTTTCCTCTGGGTGATACGCTTTATTTCACCATGACCGTCGCGAACATCGGCCCCGTGCCGATTCGCTCTGGGGGACCGCCGCCGGGCACACATTATACTAGTAGCCAGAATTTCAACACTCTGGAATACTATACTGATCCCGGAACTTTTCGCGTCGGTATAGATTTCGAGGGGAATTCGAGTGGGCGTCCTTATCCATATCGGTGGGGGGTGGGCGATGAGACCAATCTAACAGAGATTGATGACGAATTGTATCTCATGCCCGGACAACGCGCCGCGATTACCGGCAGCATTCAGGTGGTGGACAAGCCGTTTCGGCCCAAGATTTATTGGTGGGGAGGACTTATTCACGAGGATGTGCGTTATGTAGATGACCATGTGGACGCGCAGGAGATTGAAATCGGCTATTGAGGTTGATTGAGGTTGAGATCAGTGACGCAATTAAAAAGGTCGAGGCGTTTGAAACGCCTCGACCTTTTTTAGTCTTTAGCTAAACTCTTCTTCGCGAAATCTACCGATCTTCAGGATTTGTCCGAGGTTAGCATTCGGATCGATTAGCGGCTTGATGAGCGCGGTGGAACAGCTTAATAAAGTGGTCACGCCGGGGCCGTGCCCGGAGAGAAAACTGTCACCATGAATCACAATGCCGATGGTAATAGCACCCTCGCGGTAATGCCTCCCATAAGTGTTATCGTGATCGCGAATCGCGACGAAATCACCCAGGCGCAGTTTGTCCAAACCGTACTTACGCACCTGTTTCTCATCTTGAGTCATAATGTCGTAATCGCCAGTGGAGACGCGCACCGCGCCTACGCCAGAGCCCATCAGCATTCCCGGTATCTCCATAGTTACGGGTACACCTAAAGTTCCGTCGTCGTTTTCGATAATACCCCACTTTTCCAGCACTTTCGGTGCGAGGTTATACACTTTTATGTCGGGATAGTCCAGCAACCGCAAGCCCTGACCGTAGGCATGGATCATGATTTTGTCCTCTACGGTCATATCTATCAGCGTCTCGTCGTCGAAATCGATCATCACGTGCTCCGCGCCGCCGTGCATTCCGGTTACGACCCCTTTGTACCCCTTGGCATCGCCGGACACCAACACCGCGGAGTTGCCCACACAAGCCAAAAAATGGTATCCCGCGTTAGCATCTGAACCGCGATTACTTTCGTCGAGCAGTGAAGATACCGCCGGTTCCACATGGTCAGCCTCCCAGCCAAGCGCGGGATCCCCCACTTTGACGTTGTAGGTTATTCCGCCTACGCTGGGCAAGGCGAAGGCGCGTCCTTTATAGTCAACGCCAAAAGCCCTTTCTCGAAACGTTGAGTTGGCAACTTTGCCCTGAACGCCTACCTTGACCAATTTGTCCACATTAGTTCTTAGCATCTCTAATTTCTCCCAGTATGTTCCGTAATTTGTCTGAAGTTAGGTTCATAGTTAGTGCGACTTCTAAATCTACCCACCGCGCATCTAAGGCATCGGAACCCGGCATCACCTCTCCCCGTTCGTAATTTGCCAACACATCGATCAAGACGTAATGAAACCTAACGCGCCCCGCGTCGTCGGGAATGATCAGGTCATCCACGTGCAAAATCTTGTTCGGGATAATCTCTATGCTACATTCTTCTTTAACCTCGCGCCGCGCCGCGTCTGTGATAGTCTCGCCTAGTTCTAATCTGCCACCGGGAATACTCCACAGCCCGCGCCCGGGTTCACTGCCGCGTCGAATCAGTAATACTTGTCCATCACGGACTACTATCGCGCCGACGCCGATGCGGGGATAAGTAGGGTATTCGCTGGACATGAATTAGTATCTTTCTCCTGAGTAGCCATAGGGATCATACGGAGGCGCATAGTTCTGTTCGGGAATATGCGGCGGAGGTAGCGCGGGGTTGCCAAAACGCAACTGATAGGCGACCTCGCGAGTATTTTCCTCGATCGCGATGAATAGGAAAATAGTTTCACCTGCCGCGTATAACAATATAAAGTTAATCCCCGCGCCGAACAATACCCCGACGCTGCCCGTCAATCCCCACACCAATCCGCTGGTAGCATTGCCGGTCGCGGAAGCTAATGATAAGACTGCCATGCCGAATACTAAAATAGCCCCGATTATTCCCAGCGCCATCACAATCCACGCGAGAATACGAAAAATGCCACCGATGAATCGCAAAGCTGCAAATCTTCTTTCCACCACTATATTAACGCTCCTTACTCATTGTATTTATGGATAGCCAATATCCCGATGTAGTCTCAGTAATAGGACTTACACAAACCGCGCCGTAATTTACCGCAGAGAACGCGGGGGACGCTGAGAGTATTGAGAAAGGTTCTTTGTATCTGTCATACACCTTCATAAAGTACCCGTTGAAATTCATATTCGCGGCGCGGTAAAAGACTATCGAGAAAACTCTGCGCTCTCCGCGCCCTCTGCGGTAAATTTTTTGGAAGTTGTGTAAGTACTGTTAGTAATATCCCAACAACAACGTTCTCAACACGCGCTGGATCAGTTCCAGAAGGATCAATGCCACTATGGGGCTGATGTCGAGAGACATTCCTCCCATGTCTATCATCGGTATAACGCGGCGCAGCGGCTCCAGAATCGGATCCGTGATCTGATATATAATCTCTACCAATTGATTGTTTGGGTCAACGCGCACCCAAGATAGCAATACGCGGGCTAAGATCGCGAAGTACAATACTGTGAATAACAAATCCAAAAAAACTAAAAATGGATTACTCATCTCTCACTCAAATCTCCTAGATACTTGGACTTTTGGTAAGCTGCCCATATCGCGCGCGATACTATCGTGCGCATTCCACCTTTGCCAAGCTGATATAACGCCTCCGCAGATGTACCACCGGGTGATGTAACCATGTTTCTCAGTATCGCGGGGTGCAGATCAGATTCGATAGCGAAATCCACCGAGCCTTTCATAGTCTGTTTCACCAATCTCTCTGCAACCCAGCGCGGAAAGCCTAGATGAACCCCCGCGTCGATCAACGCCTCCATGAATAGAAAGACATACGCGGGACCTGTGCCGCTGAGCGCGGTAGCCATGTCCAGATATACCTCATCTTCCATGAAAAGTTCATCACCCAATGCCTGAAGCATCACTTGGGCGCGGTGTACCTGTTTCTCGGTGGTATCCGCCGACGCGGTCCATACGGTCATTCCCTCGCCTATTTGCGCGGGCGTATTGGGCATCGCGCGCACTACCGGGCCATGCCCCAGTCCCACTTGCAGATTTTTTATACGCGCTCCGGCAATAATGGATAGAAGCAATGCCTTTTTAGGGAGCTTATCCTTTAGTTCGGATGATACTTTAGGCAACGTCTGCGGTTTTATGGCGAAGACGATTATCTTCGCGTCATGTATCGCTTCCTCGTTGCTCGCGGTAGTACGAACCCCCGCGTAGCGTTCTGCCAATTCTTTTCGGCGGACATCGCGGGGTTCGCCCACTATAATTTGTTCAGAAGCGATTAGATCGTGATGTAGGACACCGCGCACTAATGCCTCGCCCATAACGCCACCACCGATGAACGCGATATTTCTTGTATCTCGTAACATTGAAAGATCCTTTCCTCAAATTGTGATCATACGAACTAGACATGACCAGATTCGAAAATCGCGCGCCCTATCCGTACTATCGTCGCGCCCTCTTCGACCGCGACCTCAAAATCGTCGGTCATCCCCATAGATAAGTGTTGCCAATTAGCAGTAGCGTATTGCTGTGCTAACTCATCGCGCAACTCTCGTAGTCGCTGAAAAACCGGGCGTACCTCTTCTGTGTCCGCGACGAGCGGCGCCATCGTCATCAATCCACGAAGTTCCACATGAGGTAAATCGACCGCGACCTCGACCACCTGTTTAACGGTGGCAGGCGTAAGTCCATATTTACTTTCCTCACCGGATACGTTGACCTCTAGCAATATGGGCATGACGCGTTCTGCCTGCGCGCAACGTTTGTCGATCTCGCGCACCAAACGCTCGCTGTCCACCGAATGTATCATATCGAACATTTCGACCGCGTATTTGACCTTATTGCGCTGGAGATGCCCAATCATGTGCCACGTCGCGGTAAACTCTGAGCGTAAAAACGGTACTTTCTCCTGCGCCTCCTGAATGCGATTCTCGCCAAAATTCTTGATCCCTGCCGCGTGCGCGGCGCGTATCTCTGGAAGGGAGCGCGTCTTAGTTACCGCAACGAGAGTCACATCTGCGGAATTGCGCCCGGCGCGGCGCGCCGCGTTCGCTATTTTTTCGTATATCTTTTCCAAATTATCTTCAACAGACATAAGTTTCACTATCTCAATTCATAATACAATAATCGCGCCAAATCGCCCCGTAATCCCGCCTTCAGCGCGGTGGGAGAAGAACTCATCTGCGTGACAGGCGGTGCATATTCGGGCAATTTCAATCTGAGTCACACCTACATCCGTTAATTGTACTCGATTTGCTTCCCATAAGTCAAAATGAACCGCGCCATTCCGTTCTGTCAAAAGTTGAGATGAGCGAGGAAAAGAAATCTTTACCGCGTCAATCACCTCCGCGCCGATTTCGTAGCAGCACGAGCCGATTGAGGGACCAATACCCACCACTAAATCTGCCGCGCACGTGCCGTATTCGCTCATCATCACGCGAGCGGTCTTTTGGGCGATCTTGCCAACCGTACCGCGCCATCCAGCGTGGGCAATGCCGATTGCCTGATGAACAGGATCATAAAACATAATCGGCACACAGTCGGCAAACCGTAGCATCAAGCCTATGCCCTTCACATTCGTAACTAAGGCGTCGGTGGCAGGCAAGATTTGTCCTCTCTCCTGCGCGGTGACGCCGGCTACGTTGGTGCCGTGTACTTGTCTCCCACTGACAATATACGACGCGGTCAAACCTGCCGTTTCGTAGGTACGCGCCAAATTAGTTTCTACCGCTTTTGGCACATCGGCGGTCAGCCTGCCGACATTTAGAGTATGAAAAGGGGGCGCGCTGACGCCCCCATGTCGAGAAAAAACGGCGTGAGTGATCTCGAATGACAACAAGGAAGCGAATTGATGATAAACCACGCCGTTGTAATTGCATCTTTTCATGTATG
>CAZSIG010000050.1:0-2072 GCA_964606195.1 uncultured Anaerolineales bacterium | reverse complement strand
TGATCTGGACTGGGGGGCGGTGAGAGCAGATAAACGTCCTCCCATCTGTACCACATCTGGAAATCGTCTTCATCATAGTTCAGGTCAATGTGCATCCCTTTGATCTTTCCCCCTGTATCCGCGGCAATACCATGTCCATAACCCGGAACGTACATTTCGCTACGCAATGAGATAACATTGGGGTCTACCGCGATATGTCCTCGCTGAACCTGCCAACCCAAAAAAGTAATCCCATATTCGGGATGGTCGCGTGTCTTGCCGCAAGTCGCCGCGGTGTAAGAAGTGATCAACATCCGCATCTTACGCCAATACCGAAAATCGCCTTCGGGGGTATGCAAGACGCGCTCGACGATGTTCGTCCCATACGCGACGATTTCCGTAGTAGGTGGGCGCGCCGTCCATTCGTCATCCTTAGCGGGAACGTTCGGTTCACCGTTCTCATACACGACGCGAAATCTTCGCTTGGTTACGCCGGGACGGCCGGATTGGTCCAGCCGTTGGTCATCAATTTCGATACTGGAATCAGGACGAAAGACCGTTTCATATTTGATTGGTTCTTCCTCCAGCAGAATCTCCTCTTGCACGCGTACCAAATTGATTAACATGTTATCAGTCACCGGACCGTCGAGATAAGGTTCCGCGTAGTCTTTGTCTCTAAGTTCGATCCCCTCTTTAGTCAATAACTGTCGCACCGTTTCTTGATTAGTACGTGTCTTGATAACTCGCGAACCATCCATAACTGTAACCGGCTTGGAGCGATGCACATAAATGTGCAAATCTTTAGAGATGCTGCTGTCCCAATCAGGACTAAGCTGATCTCCGAGATACAGCGTAATATCGTTTGCCAACATTGTTTCACCAAGCGTATCATAGACGCTGTATATCTTGTTGGTCGCGCCGTCGTCGTGAATGTGAACTGGCACGGCGCGTTTAATCGCTAGGTTAAGTGTCGCGGGATTGTAACTCTCCGAAGTGGTATTCAGCGTTGGCAAAGGAGAATCAGGAGCTAGATAATAGTCATGGGGATTACCGCGAGCCGTGATTAGATCATGTTCGTCCACCGCGAGGTCAACTTCGCGCAGCACCGCCTGCACACTTTGCGCGTGAGTGTAATGCTCTATCACTGAATCGTTCACTTTAATCCGCACCGGTTGAGCTTTATCGATGGTGATTTTCATATCGGATGCTAAAGCAGTATCCAGCGGCGGATAAACTATATCCTCAACGCGCAGAGTAATACCTACCTCGCGCAGTGATCCCCCAATTGTGCGTTGGTGAGTGTGCAAGGAGAGTTTTTGTCCATCGATCGAAAGGTGCGCGACGCGCAAGGTGCGAGTGTAACCGACCGTCATCAAACTGCCGATAACGATGATGAAAACCAGTGTCATCAGTCCAGAATGTGCTCTGGCGCGCTCTTCGGTTTTTAGCAATTTAATCTTTGGAATATACCACTGAGTAGCGAATGATTGATGCTCTCGTATCGCGTCATTCATTCAATCGTGTCACCTTCTTTACCGCACCGCGCGCATGGCTAAAAAACTACGCGGGGTGAAATAGGACAAATAAATAATGGTCGTGCACCTTCCGTCGATTTAAGCCTCAAGACTTGCCACATTCAGCCAGCTCCAATCAGGCTTTCCTACGGCACCCGAAAGTTTACGCTTACCGCTGCTTCCTTCCGGACCTGACGGGATTCACGGACTTCCGCCGCGTAGGACCCGATCTTCAATACCACTTAAACGCGGTAGTATCCGGTACTTAAACCTCGGAAAGGGATTCGACCCCGCTATAGCGGATTGCGGGTACAGAGCACCGCTAGCTCTCCGTCTAGCACGACCACAGAAATTATAAATTATAAAACATAAATTGGCAAATAAACGAATGGGCAAATCTGCGCTTGGCAAATTTGCCCATTTATCAGCGGAGAGGGTGGGATTCGAACCCACGGAGCATTTCTGCTCACACGATTTCCAATCGTGCCGATTAAGCCGCTCTCGCACCTCTCCTCGAATAAACTATCAAAATTATAGAGAGAATTGTACTACAAAATCAAAGCTGATGCAAACCGCGCA
>CAZSIG010000049.1:6346-12743 GCA_964606195.1 uncultured Anaerolineales bacterium | reverse complement strand
TCTACGAAGCGGCGAACAACGGCATCGGCTTGGCGCCGTTCCACGACGCGGAAGAGGCAGTTCCCGGAAGCGCTAAAGTTGCCCTGAAGGCGATTCAGGCGATGTTGGCGGATGGCTCATTGCAGACAGGCGTAGATGCGATGTCCGGTGATGTGCTAGAGGGCGAAGTGCCCGCGCCGGGTAGCTTTGAAGGTTTAGCAGCGGTAGAAGGGGAAGCGCCGACCGGTGAACCGATTAAGGTGGCGATCTTGGCGCCAATTACGGGAGACGTAGCCACGTTTGGGGCGTCGACGCGTGATGGGGCGATTTTGGCCTTTGAGGAATGGAATGCTCGAGGTGGTATCAATGGACGCCCGATTGAGTGGGTGATTGGGGATACGCGATGTGATCCGTTGGAGGCGCACAACGCGGCGAGCAAGGTGATCGATCAGGATCAAGTGGACTTCATCGTCGGGGCAGTCTGCTCCAGTTCCTCGATTCCGATTTCGGAGATTGCGAACGAGAAGGGCGTGTTGCAGATTAGTCCTACTTCGACTAACCCGCAGGTGACGTTGGATGCCGATGGTAACACCAAGGATCTGACCTTCCGCGCCTGTTTCATCGATCCGTTCCAGGGTGCGGTGATGGCGAACTTCGCGATTGATGAGTTGGGGGCGCAGACTGCGGCAGTGGTGTTGGATGTGGGCAATGACTACATCAAGGGCTTGGCGGAGTACTTCAGAAAGACGTTCGAGGAGCGCGGCGGCGAGATTGTGGTGTGGGAATCGTTTGTGAAGGAAGACACCGATTTCTCGGCGATTGTGTCAAAGGTCGCGGCAGCGGCTCCGGACGTATTCTTTATTCCGACGTATTATGAGAAGGCGAGTTTGATTGGTCAGCAGGCGAAGGCGGCTGGTGTGGAAGCGGTGATGCTAGGCGGTGATGGTTGGGATTCGCCGGACTTGGATCGCGCGGCGGTGGATGGTGGGTATCACAGCAATCACTACTCGGGCGATGACCCGCGATCAATAGTGCAAAACTGGGTGCAGAAGTATGCGGATAAGTACGAAGCGGAGCCGGACGCATTGGCGACGTTGGCGTATGACGCGGCACACATCTTGGTGCAGTCGATGGTAGAAGCAGGGAGTACGGATCCGCAGGAAGTCGCGGCAGCGATGGAGGGGATCAAGTTCTCTGGAGTATCAGGTGAAGTGACGTATGATGAGCAACACAACCCGGTGAAGAGTGCAGTGGTGTTGCACGTACAAGATGGTGAAGTCACCTATCATACGACCGTTAGCCCCGCGGGGGCGGAGGAAGCGCCAGCAGAAGAGGTAGAAGCGCCGACTGGTGAACCGATTAAGGTAGCGATCTTGGCACCAATTACGGGAGACGTAGCCACGTTTGGGGCGTCGACGCGTGATGGGGCGATTTTGGCCTTTGAGGAATGGAATGCTCGAGGTGGTATCAATGGACGCCCGATTGAGTGGGTGATTGGGGATACGCGATGTGATCCGTTGGAGGCGCACAACGCGGCGAGCAAGGTGATCGATCAGGATCAAGTGGACTTCATCGTCGGGGCAGTCTGCTCCAGTTCCTCGATTCCGATTTCGGAGATTGCGAACGAGAAGGGCGTGTTGCAGATTAGTCCTACTTCGACTAACCCGCAGGTGACGTTGGATGCCGATGGTAACACCAAGGATCTGACCTTCCGCGCCTGTTTCATCGATCCGTTCCAGGGTGCGGTGATGGCGAACTTCGCGATTGATGAGTTGGGGGCGCAGACTGCGGCAGTGGTGTTGGATGTGGGCAATGACTACATCAAGGGCTTGGCGGAGTACTTCAGAAAGACGTTCGAGGAGCGCGGCGGCGAGATTGTGGTGTGGGAATCGTTTGTGAAGGAAGACACCGATTTCTCGGCGATTGTGTCAAAGGTCGCGGCAGCGGCTCCGGACGTATTCTTTATTCCGACGTATTATGAGAAGGCGAGTTTGATTGGTCAGCAGGCGAAGGCGGCTGGTGTGGAAGCGGTGATGCTAGGCGGTGATGGTTGGGATTCGCCGGACTTGGATCGCGCGGCGGTGGATGGTGGGTATCACAGCAATCACTACTCGGGCGATGACCCGCGATCAATAGTGCAAAACTGGGTGCAGAAGTATGCGGATAAGTACGAAGCGGAGCCGGACGCATTGGCGACGTTGGCGTACGACGCGGCGAATATTTTGGCAGAGTCTATGCTCGCAGCAGATAGCTTGGATCCGAGGGATGTAGCTAAGTCGATGGAAGGTATTGAGTTCTCCGGGGTGTCAGGTGATGTGACGTATGATGAACAGCATAACCCGGTGAAGAGCGCGGTAGTATTGCACGTACAGGATGGTGAAGTCACCTATCATACGACCGTTAGCCCCGCGGGCGCGAAGGAAGCAGCCGAAGAAGCGGTGCCGGGAGGCATTTTCGTCTTCGGGCGTGGGGGTGACTCTGTGCAGCTTGATCCAGCCGTAGTTACTGATGGTGAGAGCTTCCGCGTTACCGGACAAATTCTCGAACCATTGTTCCAGTATGAAGACGGTGGTACGAAGCCTATTCCCGCGTTGGCCACTGGCTATTCGGTCAGCGATGATGGTTTGGAATGGACTATCAACCTGCGCGAAGGAGTGAAATTCCACGATGGAACAGATTTCAACGCCGACGCGGTGGTAGTGAATTTTGAGCGGCAATGGAAGACAGACCATCCGTTGCACTTTGAGAGCCAAGTGTATGAATACTGGGAATACATGTTCAATGGCTTTGATGATGATTGTCTGATCACCAGCGTTGAAGCGGTGGATGACCTTGCAGTCAAAATTACGCTTAAAGAGCCTTTGGCACCAGTGTTGGCAAACTTGGCCATGGATATCTTCGCTATCTCTAGCCCCGCAGCGCTGGAAGAGTACGGTGCCGACTATGGTATGCCGACTGTGGGCGCGGTGGGAACTGGACCCTTCAAGTTTGTAGAATGGGTAGAGGATGACCATATCACAGTAGAGGCGAACGAAGATTACTGGGGTGGACGACCTCTCGTTGATCAGGTCGTCTGGCGCGTGATTCCTGATGACTCGGCGCGGTTCCTGGCGCTTAAGGCTGGGGATATCCATGCTTTGGAGCAAGCGAATATTGAGGACATCAAAGCGGCGGAAGAGGATCCCAATATGTACGTGGAAGCGACAGGATTGAACACTGGCTATTTGGCGTTCAACTACCACATTAAAGAATTGCAGGATCCTAAGGTGCGTGAGGCCATCTTCCACGCGATTGATCGCGAGGCTTTGCGTGATGCCTTCTATGGTAATTACGGGCAAGTCGCGAGTACATTCTTGCATCCATCTATGTGGGGACGTCCCGAGATTGAGGATTGGACCTATGATCCTGACCTGGCGATGGAGTTGTTAGCTGAGGCTGGCTTCCCCGATGGGTTGAAAGAGGTTACTAACGAAGACACCGGAGAGGTCGGCGTGCTGAAGTTTTACTATATGCCAGTGACGCGGTTCTACTATCCAAGTCCGAAGGAAATCGGAGAGGCGATGGCTGCGGATTTGGCGAAGGTTGGTATTGATACCGAGTTGATACTGGAAGGTGACTGGGCCACCTACCTGGGAGCGCGACGTGAAGGACAATTGTACGGATTGTACATGCTCGGCTGGGGTGGTGACAATGGCGACCCGGATAACTTCTTGAACTATTTCTTCGGCGGTTTGAGCGCGCCGGGACAAGTCAAGGAACCCGATCCACGCGAAGGTTTCTATGCCAATCAGGAAGTGGCTGACTTACTTTATCAAGCAGCGGTTGAGACCGAACAGGACAAACGCGCCGCGCTTTATGAGGAAGTGGAACGATTGTTACATGAGGATCGGGCACGTTTGTGGGTGATGCATAATGACACCCCGCGTATACTGTCCTCAAAGGTTAGCGGCTTCGTGGTGCAGCCCGTAGGGGCAGATAAGTACGAACGTGTTGTACTTGCACCCTAGACAACCCGCATGACTATAGAAAGAGGTGTGGGAAGGCCCGCACCTCTTTTTAACCTTACTTTACTTTAAGGTATGCAGCATTTAGAAATGTTGTATACCTTAAAGTGAAGTACTAATTCTGGTTCCCCCCTAGTTGCATGAGGAGGTGACTACGTTGACTAGATATGTTATCCGTAGATTGGTTAGCATGATCCCTACTTTATTGGGGGTGACGATTCTTGTTTTTTCGCTCATCCACCTCATCCCCGGTGATCCGGCTTTAATCATGTTAGGAGAGCACGCGGCTGAAGAGAACGTGGAGCGTATTCGTGAGCAGTTGGGGTTGAACAAGCCGCTCTTCTTTGATTTTGAAGCTCCGGTGCGGGCATTTCGCGGTGAGATCAGCGTAGATGAAGGGATCAAGGGCTTTTTCGATACCCAATATTTTGGATTTCTGGGACGTTTATTGAGGGGGGATTTAGGGCAATCGGTTCATGAGCGTACTCCGATTAGGCGGTTGCTAAAGTTGAAGTTTCCTGCTACAGTAGAACTTTCCGTCTTTGCCATGTTTATTGCTGTGGCTGTAGGCATTCCCGCGGGCATCATCTCCGCTACGCGCCGTAATTCTATTTTCGATAACATAAGTATGATTGGTTCGCTGGTGGGAGTTTCGATGCCCATTTTTTGGTTAGGGCTGATGTTCATCTACATTTTTGGTGTTGGGGTTACTATAGGGGGCATCAAGACTAATTGGTTTCCTACTTATGGACGTATGGCTGTGGATTCTACTTTAGAGGTCAAGACTAATTTTCTAATTATTGATGCTATTATAAGTGGCAATTTCCGTGCTTTAGGTGACGTTATGAAGCATATTTGTCTACCTGCTGTAGCTTTGGGAACTATACCTATGGCTATCATCGCTCGTATGACGCGTTCTAGTATGTTAGAAGTGTTACACCAGGATTATATTCGCACGGCTCGCGCTAAGGGGTTAAAGGAAAGAGTTGTTATTATTCGACATGCACTCAAAAATGCCTTTTTGCCTGTAATTACGGTTGTTGGGTTGCAGCTTGGTAGCCTCCTAGCCGGTGCTATTATGACAGAGACGGTTTTCTCCTGGCCTGGCATTGGTAAATGGGTATATGATGCTATCTTGGCGCGTGATTATCCTGTTGTGCAAGTGGCGGTATTAGTTATCACCTTAGTTATTGCTATAGTTAATCTATTAGTTGATATCTCTTACGCTTCCCTTGACCCTAGACTTAGGTATGAGTGATAATATGACAGAAACAAACTCTTCTTGTAAAAAGGTGGAAACTCCCTTAGATTTTTCCATGCGTAAGCCCCGCTCTTTATGGGGTGATGCTTGGCGGCGATTGGTTTCTCTCTACACAGCAAGACTGGGTATGTTCATTATTGTTTCTATGTTGTTGATAGCGGTTTTGGCGCCGTTAATACATGATTATGATCCCAAAACTGACTCCAGCCTTAGAGACCGGCTCAACCCCCCTTCGCGCGAACACCTTCTGGGTACTGATAACTTGGGACGCGATGTATTGGTACGGTTGGTCCATGGTGCACGATACTCGATGGGAGTAGGAGTTATTACTGTAGGTATCGCGTTAACCATTGGGGGGTTACTAGGGATGGTAGCAGGCTTTTTGGGAGGGATGGTAGATAATATCATCATGCGATTTATGGACATCATGTTGGCTTTCCCGTATATGCTTCTAGCCATTGCTATTGTCGCGGTACGGGGACCGGGGTTGAACAACACTATAGTCGCTATAGGAATAGTAAATATTCCTTTCTATGCTCGTTTGGCGCGTTCGATGGTGCTTGGTGCTAATACTAGAGAATATGTCGTTGCTGCCCGGTGTGTAGGAGCCCCAAAGATTCGTATCCTATTCCGACATATTTTCCCCAATATCCTTTCTCCTATTATTGTGCAGGCTACATTAGGAATGGCGAATGCAATTCTCTCTGCGGCAGGTTTGGGGTTCCTAGGATTGGGGCAGCAACCACCTAAACCAGAATGGGGAGCTATGTTGAGTGACACTTATAAATTCTTGACAAAAGGTGCTTGGTGGGTTGTCGTTTCTCCCGGTGTGGCAATTATGCTTACTGTCTTGGGGTTCAATCTATTAGGCGATGGGTTGCGCGACGCGCTGGATCCTCGGCTAAACCAGTAGCGCTTTGTTCTAAGAGATTTATACACTACTAACTATTCTGCAAGGAGTGGAGCCGTTTATGTCGAACAAGATTAAAGTAATTCAATATGGTCTTGGTCCTATTGGTAGTGCAGTAGCACGCCACATCACAGAACGCGCAGGGTTAGAATTAGTCGGCGGTGTGGATATTGATCTTGGCAAAATTGACAAGGATGTTGGCACAGTCATTGGTTTAGATCACCAATTGGGTTTTGTGGTGGT
>CAZSIG010000049.1:0-6246 GCA_964606195.1 uncultured Anaerolineales bacterium | reverse complement strand
ACAAGGATGTTGGCACAGTCATTGGTTTAGATCACCAATTGGGTTTTGTGGTGGTTGATAAACTGTCCAGCGCGTTGACCCGGACACAAGCTGATGTGGTTTTACATACTACTGGTTCTTACTTTTCGACGTTCAAGTCTCAGCTGATCGAGATTTTAGAAGCGGGATTGGATGTTATCTCCACCGCTGAGGAATTATCGTTTCCCTGGCTGGCTCATCCTGAAGCTGCCACGGAGATTGATGCAGTTGCCAAACAGGCAGGTAAAACAGTGCTAGGCACAGGTGTCAACCCAGGTTTTTTAATGGATGCATTACCACTTCACTTGACAGCTATTTGCCAACGGGTAGATCATATTGCTGTAACGCGAGTTATCAATGCCTTGCAGCGACGGGGTCCTTTTCAGGCTAAGATTGGCGCGAGTATGAGTGTGGGAGAGTTTCAAGAAAAAATGGCTGAGGGACGTATGGGACATGTTGGTTTGCCAGAATCTATGGGAATGGTTTTCCACACGTTAGGCAAGAATTTAGTACGTTACGAGGCAAAAGTTGAACCTGTGCTGGCAGAGAATATTGTCGAAACGGAGTATTTCACAGTGTATCCCGGTCAAGTACGCGGACTCAGGCAAGTAGCTCGCGGTTATACTGAAAATAGTGAGTTTGTGAGTTTGACTTTCATAGCTGCATTGGAAATGGAAGATGATAGAGATACCATCTCCATCACTGGCAAACCTAATTTAACAGTTAGTCTTGAAGGTACAAATGGTGATATCGCCACTGTGGCTATTGCTGTCAATGCTATCCGTCATGTGCATGCTGCCACCCCGGGGTTGGTTACGATGCGCGATTTGCCTATCGTAACAACTTGGTAACTATACTCGGGTAGACGGTAGTTCCGGCAGTGGGTTATATAGCATCGCGTTTAGTGCTTTCCATAGATCCAATACCATCTTGCAGCCTGAGCCATGGTTTATTGGTATTGTGGTACAAATGATAAATCTTGAGTTACTTTAATATAGGGGCTAAGTATCAGTATGGAAGGTATTTTTAGATAGAGGGGAGTGAATTTAGCATGACGACGCGCGATAAAATTCGGGTTATGATTGTTGATGACCATCCCTTGTTCCTTGAAGGATTACGTCATGTATTAGAGGGAGAGGATGATCTGGACATCGTCGCGGAGATTTCAGATGGAAAAGAAGCTCTTGAGCGTTCACAAGAACTCAGCCCTGATATCATTTTGTTAGATATTAATTTGCCTTCCATGAACGGGCTTCAGGTAACGCGGCAGCTTAAATCTTTGCTGCCTCAGACTGGAGTAATTATTATTACAGCACATCATGATGAGCAGCAGATGCTACACGCAATTAGAGCCGGCGCGGTTGCTTATTATCCTAAAGAGGTCACCCCTGCTACTCTTGTAGATGCGATCCATAAAGCACAGAAAGGAAATTACTTAATTGATAATAAGGTTTTGAGCAAGGCAAAGGTCGCTGCTTGGCTCTTGGAACAGTTTGAGGAATTAGAGGAAAAGATAGGAGTATCATCTGATAATCTATTTGTGCCCCTTTCTCCGCGAGAGATGGAAGTCTTGCAACATATTACGCGCGGTAAAAGTAATAAGGAGATAGCGCGTGATCTAAGCATTAGCCGCCAAACGGTCAAGAATCACATGACCTCCATTTTGCGTAAATTAGCGGTTAATGATCGCACGCAGGCTGCAATTTATGCATTGCGGAGAGGGTGGATTAGATTTGAAGATACTAAATTTGAAGACTCTGCTGTTGGCTAAACTGCTAAATCATAATTGGGAAGGAAAGGAGTAGGGTAATGGCTCCAGATAACGCTTTTTTACAGCTTCAGGAATTTGTCAATAAAAACCGCGTAGAATATGAGCAGTTACAGAAAGAACTAAAAGAGACTGATGTATTGATAAGACAAACGTCTGACGAAGTTTCTAAGGTTTCAGAGCGTAACGCGCAATTTGTGAATAAAGTGCGGCAGGTGGAAGCGAATGTAGCATCTTTTTCCAGTAAAGATGTCAAAAACCTTTATTCGTTAGCGCAAGAGACGCAGATGCGAATGTTTACGGTACGTTCGCGATTAGAGCAGCTACAATCCAAGCGCGTTGCTCTCGAACAGCAGTTACGCCAGCTTCACAACTTTATTGAAATGACTGAACCTATTCTGGATTCTGAATTGGTGCAAGAAGAGGGAACAACCTCTACCGGGCAACCAACCATTACGCGAATTATTGAGGCACAAGAAAGTGAGCGGCAGCGATTGGCGCGACAAATGCATGATGGCCCGGCTCAGTCTCTGACGAATTTGATTCTCCAGTCGGAGATTTGCGAGCGTTTGTTTGATAATGATCCAACTCAGGCTAGAATAGAGTTGGCAAATCTGAAGAAAGCGGTGAATAGTACATTTCAGAAGACGCGTAACTTCATATTCGATCTACGTCCAATGATGCTAGATGACTTGGGATTAGCTCCAACTTTGCGGCGATACGTTCAGGATTTCGAGGAGAAACATAATATCAAAACGGATATTAATATTGCGGGAGCGGGGCAACGTTTTGCTCCTTATGTGGAGATAACGGTTTTCCGCGTTATTCAAGAGCTGCTGGCAAATGCGAATCAACATTCTCACGCAAATGACATTCAGATCAACTTAGATTTAGGGGATGTGATAGTTGCTGATGTTGAGGACGATGGAAGTGGCTTCAATGTAGACGAAGTGTTACAACCCGGAAAACAACAGAAAGCATTAGGTTTGGCAGCGATGAAAGAACGTATAGAGATGTTGAGCGGGCGCATGCAGATTGAAAGTAGTATAGGGCGCGGTACAAAAGTGACACTTGAAATTCCGGGAGCTCCCCCTCCTGCCGAAGAGTTGCAGATCTTATAGATCAGAATCGTGACACATAATTGACATACAAGCTTCATCATTCTAACATTTTTCCTTCTTGCGTTCTTCAAAAAACTGTAGTATAATTTGCTTAGTAGTATAGGATAAACGATTTTTTGTTATTCAGTTTTATCTTTTTCACCGAACATTATGAAGAAAGGAGGAAGATGCCATGACATATTTGCCGCGTGAGGAAGGCCAAGGTTTGGTAGAATATGCTCTGATTTTAGTATTAGTAGCTGTCGTGGTTATTGTGGTTTTGATGCTTCTAGGACCCCAGATAGCAACTATGTTTAATGATATTGTGACAGAGCTTCAGTTCTAGTTACATAAATGTAGACTTTGAAGATTGTGTGGACACTCAGGTGAGGGATTGGTATATTCTTAAATGAGTGTCTTTTCCTAAAACCTAGTGAAAGGAGGTGAAACAAGATGACTTATTTACCGCGTGAGGAAGGCCAAGGTTTGGTAGAGTATGCTCTAATTCTGGTATTGGTGGCCGTCGTAGTTATCGTGGTGTTGATGCTCTTAGGTCCTCAGATTGCTGCGATTTTCCAGGACATCATGGATCAACTGAGTTTCTAGAGTGATTTTTGAGACTCTAACCAAAGTATAATGACGAAGCCCTATCCATCGGATGGGGCTTTGTTAGTATAATGGTTGTACGGAGGTATCATTTATGGTAGAGAAGATGTTTTTCAAATTGGATAATAAATCGCGTAAGTTGTGCAGCGGCCAAGCTTTGGTAGAATTCGCGTTAGTATTGCCATTTTTATTGATGTTAGTTGTCCTTGTTTTTGAAGGAGTCATGGTATTTCGCGCCCAGATGGTGTTGATTCAGGCGGCGCGTGAGGGAGCTATGTATGCTTCTATCAACCCTCCCGGTTCTGCTAGATTTGAAGAGAGCGAATTCAACGAGCGGATTAATAAAGTTTTGGAAGAAGCCGATATGGATGTGGGGATCGCGATGATTAACCGCGCTTCGGGAAGCGGGGAGCCGGGAGAGCCGATATGGGTTGAGGTCGAATATCCACTTCAAACGGAGTTGAGCAGGTTTCGTAATCCTACTACGGGAGAGTATGTTGTCCCTGGCGGTAGATGGAATTTGAGATATAGGATGACAGTACCTGTTCGTTGATAGTTAATATGATATAGGTATTGACTATTAGGGGAGGTGTTATTGATGAAAATGATAAATGCTAAAAAAGAACATGGGCAGGGATTAGTCGAGTTCGCGTTAGTACTTCCCATGTTCCTGTTGCTTATTATAGGAATAGCTTATACATCCATTTTAGGTTTTCAGTATTTAAGCATTCATAGCGCGGCGGCAGACGCGGCAGAAGTGTTATCCCGAAATCCCGCGACGCCCGATTCGGTCATAGTTGAGGATGTAATCAAAGCGCGAATGGAAAACATTCCAGGGTTGTCACAATTAGTAGATAATATGGAAGTGACTATTGAACCTGACGATGCAGCGCGGTATACAGGTACAGGAGATTCTGCTAGGGTTACTATGGATCTATCCGAAACTATAATAGTGACTGTAAAAACAACTGTAGACTTGGGCGTGAATTTTGGTCCATTGGACTTGACAGCTGTACCGTTAGGCGCGCGAGTTGCCACACACATCTATTAGATTGAAAGGAGGTGGCTGGTATGAATTTTTTGAATTTGAAAAGAAAGTTAAGCAGCATGACCAAAGAAGAAGGACAAATTGTGGTTTTGGTCGGTGTAATGGCTATGTTTTTACTTATTCTCGTAGGTATAGCGATCGATGGCGGCTTGATTTATATGCACAAACGCCGTTTGCAAGCAGCATCTGAATCTGGTGCCTTAGCAGGAGCTGTAGCGTTGGCGTCGGAAGATACTACCAACCTTGAGATTATGGGCAGCATCGCTAATTATATGGATATGAACAATGTCCCTTCGAATTTCGTCGGAGGCAAGTATATTGGAATATCCGACGCGGGCGATAATTTCGTTATGGACAATATCATGTCTTATGGGGCGATATATTCCCCTTACGAGATAATCGGTGAGAACTTGGCGGGAGTACAGGTAGAAACTACATACGAAGCACCATTGATTTTCGCTAACCTAATAGGTATTAGAAGCGCGCAGATACGCGCACAGGCAAGAGCCTGCGCGGTGCCCGGCCCCTGTGCAGCCTGGGATGTTGATTCTGTTGCGATCAACGTTGATATCTTTCAGGATATTGATGGTGATGGAACATCGGATGTAGATTTTGATAACCCTTATACTTTGGAACCAGGGGAAGATATTGTCAGTATTACTAGTTTTCCTGATCCTGATGAAGTACGAGTAGCCCCTGATTCTTTCGTAATCGGAGACGCGAGTGGTTCTGTGTCGGAGGGGGAACAGACGGTCGTTATTTATGATGTTGGACCAATTACTTTTAATGGAGCATCCGGTAGCTATCACGTTGCTGGTTTCGCCCGCGCTGATATAACTGGTGGTGGTAGACGCGTAGAATTTATGCGCTGGTCGCGATTCACCGAAGGAGGTTGCGCGGATTTTGGCATTAGCGTGACCAACTTGAACTGCCTGAATAAGGGACGTAACTTAGCTGGCTCGATTAGCGTTTGGAAAGCCACGCGGGAAGATTTTACAGAAGAGAAGTCTGCTGATGTGGTTATGATTATGGACGTTTCAGGTAGTATGAGAGGAAATTGGGGAGGGGAAGATCGCATTGATGCCGCGAAGTCTGCATTGCATATTCTTAACGATAACTTGCGAGAGGCTAATGATACGCGAGGGCAAGATCACCAGGCGGCGTTAGTAGTCTTTGGGCAGGTGACTGATACTGACCCTGATGGCTACCCTGTTAACTCTGATTGTTTTTATACGGATAATTTCGACCAACTTTATGAGGGGCGCATAATAGCTGACTTAACTACAGACCTTGATGCAATTGATGGCGCGATTGATACTTTGAATCCTACTGGCTTAACCCCAATAGGTCCGGGCATCTTGGAAGCTACTGAGGTAGCATTGGGCACTACTAATTTGACACACCGCCCTGTGCTTGTATTGGCTTCAGATGGAGTTTGCAATGTTAATTTGGATGGACAGGTTGTTAGTGGTGATTCAAATAGCTCTAGTTGGGATATTGGTGCTGGTGAATATGATTCAAGTCACTGTAATTATGAAGCAGAGATGGATTTGCTCGATGCCGCGAATATTGCTAAATCTTATGGTATGTTAATCTACGCGGTCTCTATTAGTGATCCGGGATATGCTCCTTGGGACGCGCCCGGTGACTATACTCTATCTCAAGTCGCTACAGGTGATGAATACTTCTTTATGCCGCGAACCCCT
>CAZSIG010000048.1:0-12814 GCA_964606195.1 uncultured Anaerolineales bacterium | reverse complement strand
GAAGATACCGCTAAGTTGGGTTACGTGCCGATTTTCAGGGTTAAGAGTCCTTAGACGAATGAAAGAGTTCAAAGACTTCCGAAGTCTCGGAGACTTCGGAAGTCTGAAAACCGCGTAACCCCCAGATATAAAAAGGAGTTTGCATGGTAGGGCAGGTTTCTAGGGCTTTCTCAAAGTCGTCGAACCTCCCGCAGGTTGGGACACCAGAGCCTTGCTCCAGCGCGGTTACGGTTGTAGAGTGATATATTTGGTCAGGAAAATCAAACCTGCGGGAGGTTTTGGCAGCGTGGTTTGTACTTTGAGAAAGCCCTACAGGTTTCTTACCTGCCGTATCCATAGTTACCCCAAACGGCGGCTATGGAAAGCCGCCCTACAAGCCCTTCGTTCGCGCCCCTGCAAAATCTCAGAGAATCGAAAATTGAAAGAAAGAGGTGATAGAGGAATGTTTTTGAGAACAGATAAATTGTATGGTTTTAATGTTCGGTGTACGGACGGCGACGCGGGCAAGCTCGATGATCTATACTTCGATAGCGAAATGTGGATTATCCGCTACTTGGTAGTGAATACTGGGCCGTGGCTCTTCGGGCGCAAGGTACTCCTTTCGCCCCTGAAAGGGCAGATAAACCTGGCCGTTGAAGAGGCGTTTATGGTTCCGCTGACGCGGGAACAGGTTGAGAACAGCCCGAATATTGATCTGGTTAAGCCCGTTTCGCGCCAGCAACTCGTCGATCTCCATGAATACTACGGCTGGCCCGCGTATTGGGCGGGCAGCACCTTGTGGGGCACGGCTACCGTCGGGATATATCCCGCGTTGTTAGCCGGCGCGCGGGAGGTAGAGAAAGAGCTGAAAGCCGAGGGCGAATTGAGCGAGAAATATCGCGGTAATCCCTACCTGCGAAGCACGCGGGAGGTGACCGGCTACGACATCGCAGCCACCGACGGCGAGATCGGCCACGTCGAGGATTTCTTCGTGGACGAAAAGGACTGGACTGTTCGCTATATGTTGGTAGATACGCGCGACTGGCTACCCGGTCGAAAAGTATTAGTTTCGCCAACCTGGATCGACAGCATAAGTTGGCCTGAAGCTAAGGTCGCGGTGCGCCTATCTCGCGCTCAAGTCAAGGATAGTCCGGAGTATGATCCTACAGAACCGCTCACGCGCGAGTATGAGGTCGAGCTTTACCGCCACTACGATATGCCGCAATATTGGCTATAGCGTAGTGAACCGTAACGAGAGTATAGTTAATCGTATATAGCAAAAAAGGAGGATCGTTTAGAATGTTTTTTATAGACATATTGTTCGCTTTAGCCGTGGCGTTGTTGTTGACCGCGCTCTTCGACAGAGGTTTTCGTAATCGCGGTCCCTGGACCAGCCTGTGGGTTTTCTTCTTACTTATCTTTCTAGCCTCATGGGCTGGCGGATTATGGGTGACGCCCGTTGGCCCGCCCCTATTTGGCATTTACTGGCTGCCGTTCGTATTCGTCGGTATAATCTTTGCGCTCTTAATAGCGGCGGCGGCTCCGGCGCGCCCCCCGCGCAGTCGGGCTGAAGCGATAGAGCGTGCCCGCGCGCAAGAGGAAGTTAGCGAGGCGCTGAGCGTATTTTTCTGGGTTTGGATCATCGGCTTGCTCCTCGTCATTGTTCTGGCATACATCGTGTAAGTTGATTTTTAATTCGCGGGGCTGGTTGACTGACGAACTTAACGTTGGTCCCAGATTCACACTGATGAACACCGATTTTTTGCAACAACGGCTCAATCAGCATTCCATTTATCGCGGCGCGGTTCAAAGGTTAAAACGGTCAAGCAACCAAGTTATGAGGTCAAATAATCCCCGCGAATAGCATGAGTTAGATTGCCCTTAGCAAAATCATGAGTGAAAACTATTTAGCATCACTAAGCGCGATCAAAAATATCAAACAGTGAAGGAGGTGAAATAATTTATGGAAAAAGAACAAGGAACTGTCAAATGGTTCGACCCGACCAAAGGTTTTGGGTTTATCGAACGCGACAATCAAGCTGAAGACGTCTTCGTGCACTACACCGACATCAGCGGCGACGATAACTCATTCCGAACCTTACGCGAGGGCGAACGCGTAGAATTCTCTGTCATTCAGGAGCCTAAGGGCCCAAAAGCGACAGAGGTAGTCAAGACGGCGGGAGTCAGTGGGTTTAGACCCGCGGTTATTTAGTACCGTCACACATTGTATCACCGCTGAGAACGCAGAGAACACAGAGGAAAACTCCGCGCTCTCAGCGTCTCAGCGGTAGATCATTTTTAGTGGCAAAAATCAACTAGAAGTTTCACTTAATGAACAAAAGAAAAAATTTAGAACAACTAAATCGCGGCACGATAATCTCCATTCGCGGCAGCGTGATAGACGCGCGATTTCCGCGTCAACTCCCCGCGATATACAATCAACTCAATACCGGGAGTGGCGATGAAATCGTGATAGAGACGCTCAATCACCTCGACGACGAAACTGTGCGCGGTGTCGCGCTGACGCCGACGCGCGGGCTGGAACGCGGCGCGGCAGTGGTGGACACCGGCAGCCCGATTCGAGTTCCGATTGGCAACCGCGTGCTCGGGCGAGTTTTTAATGTGTTTGGAGAGACAATCGATCGCCAGAACGCGCCGCGGTCGGGCAAGATGCGTTCTGCTTGATAAAGCTGGAATCTGATTTCATTCGCCGCTACATCGAGTTAGAGGAACACTAAATGAGTAACGAGAAACCGCAAAACGCGCAAGATAGAATGATCGAACAGGTGGGCGCGAAGGAGGCGCGTAAGATGCGGGCGCGGCGCGAAGCCGACCGCGCCATTTGGTTCGGACTAGGTTCGTTCGGCATCATCGGGTGGTCTGTCGTCATCCCCACGCTGCTCGGCGCGCATCTCGGCGTGATAGTCTTCGGCTCTAATCAGGGATTAGTCGGACATTTTAATCAATACATCACGAACTACGCGATTAACCAGATGAATGGATTGCAGGTCGAACAGGCGGATAGGACAGTCTTGGCGATAGGGCTGCGCGCCGCGCTGCAACTCGAACAGAGAGGACAAGCGGTACAGGAAAGCCTCGCCGCCGCGGGTTCTGTAGCCGGCATCACGCCGATAGTGCAAGAGATCATCCTGCGGCTCAATGTCTGGCGCACGCAGAAGGAAGTGGAGAGAATCATCTTGTTTTTCAATCACGTGGAGACCAGGGGAACTTACGAACCGCGCATGGTCTATCTGCTGCCGGTCGATTTAGAGTGGTTGCAAGAATTAGAGACGCGGGGATGGCCTACGCGAGTTGTACCTACTTTCAGAATGGACGAGGATAGATTGTTGGCGGAGTTGATTCGCGAGTATTTCTTCGTCGCCCTGTACCGCGCCGCCGCCGAATCACTCGCGAGTGAAAATTCCAGTCGGCTCACCTCTATGGAAACGGCGGAAAAGAATATCGAGGAGCATTTAGGAGAACTTAACGCGCGTTTCCAGCATCTGCGACAGAGTTCGATTGAGGAGGAGCTGCTGGACATCATGGCGGGGTTCGAGGCGTTGTCGTAAGCTTGATCATAGAATTCATAAAGGGAGATAGGATAGAATGAAAAGAAAAGGACTAAGGCTTTTAGAAAGTATTACATGGGGGATATGGGTATCGATTTTGGTGTTGCTCATCGCGTCTCCTAATATAGCACTAGCACAAGGGCGCGGGGGCGTGGAAATCACCGATGGCACGGACCCCCTCGCGGGAAACTACCGGCTGGTGCCGTGGGATGAAATCGTGGCGATTTGGAACCATGAGACCAGCACCGGCGCGACGTTGGACATGTACGTGTTGGACGTGAATGAGGATTTGGATAACCCTGTGGCGCAGGATAGCCCCCACTCCGAGAATTTGATGCCTTCGACGCCTATGGCTGTAGACATCGCGGCAGGCGATTTCCGCGGCGATGGGCAGAAGGGCGTTGTGAGTGTTTGGGCTGACGGTCCAACCGGAGTGTGGATGAACGTCTGCCATACTGACCGCGAGACGCTGGCGCTGAACTGCGCTAAGACACAGTTAGCCCAAGCTGGCGCGGCGACGGTGGAAACCGGCGATTTCAACGGTGATGGTCGGGACGATTGGGTCGTCAATTTGTTCGACAAAATTCGCCTCTACACGCTCGACGCGGACACAGATGAAGTCACGATGCTTGATGAGTTCGCGGTCGATGTCGAGACTGTCGCCGTCGGGGACTTCAATGCACGCAATGATACGACGGATGAGATTGTGGTCGTCGGGCCGGTGACTGAAGGTTTGTTACCGCCGCTAGAGATTGACCTGGAGGTTTATGCCCTACGCGACGGGGCTATCAGCCTACAAGATTCACACGCACTCTCGTATATACCCGATCCATCCGGCATAATAGCGGGAATATCGCCGTACCCGGTCGTGGATAACGTGGCAGGAGATGTCGCGAATGAGCTGGTATTATTCGTCAATTTTTTGGTGGTTGGTCCTGGATACCAATCGATGAGTTGCGGATTTAGTGTAGATGCCGACTACCAGATGAGTGAGTGGAGCGCGTGTCACAAGGTAGAATACGCGAAGCCGGGGCTAGAATTGGCGACCGGTGATTTCACCGGTGATGGTATCGCGGAGCTGGCAATTGCCTCTTACGGTGAAGAACCTGAATTGGAGATATTCGCCTATGAAGGGATCACACTCACCTCGCAGGTCAAGACAGATGGGTTAGGGGGGCAAGACCTGGCGCTGGGAGTCGGTGATCTGGATCGCGATTCTCTGGGGGAAATCGTCCTGGCATCTAAGGTAGGTGATGCGGGGGTCCTTCAGGAGGTACATGCCAGAATTTACGAGGTCGCGGCAGACCTAAGCGCTATTACAAGTCAATCGGGCTACTTCCAACCGCTGGGTGTCTGCCAATCACCATACTGCGAGCCTGACGATCAGCATATCGCGCTCGCCATCACCGATCTGGATGACGATGGCTTTCAGGTCGGCGCGCCTACCTACTACCGCGAGGTAGATGTACTGCGCCCCATCGCGCTTATCAATGAACCGCCCAAACATTATGACGTGATCGATGGCGTCGAGTACAATCTTAACAAGGTGGTGTGCAACCCCCAGATGACCAACTGTGGCTACGCGGCTTATGAAACCGAAGAGAGCCAATCTACCAAACTCACACTCAAGACGACGCGGGATTGGGGAGTCTCCGCGGGTCTGAGCGTGGAAGCCAGCTATGGCGGCGCCAGCATCAAAACGAGTATGAGCACCTCTTACGGGGAGCATTTCGAGAAGACCCATTCCGAACTGGAGCAATTCGAGTTCAGAGAACAGACGTGGGCTGCCAACGACGACGTGATCTTTCGTCTCGAAGTCGATTACGATATCTGGGAATACCCGGTCTATACGGATACTACCCACGCGGTGGCGGGATATATGTTGGTGATTTTTCCCAACGAACCTAAAGTAGCGCGCATCGATGGGAGAAACCTCAGTGCCTACTACGTTCCCAACCACGAGAACAACAACCTGCTATCCTACCCCACCGACGCGCCCAGCGATCTGGGTGAAAATTTTTACAAACCCTTAAATCGCAATTATGTAGGAGCCAACGCGTATGAAGTCGAGGTCGCGCGGACGCAGCTCACCGAGAGTAGCGTGCAGGAATCCAATACCTGGGGTATTGAAAGCTCGGTGGAGGCTTCCGCGGGGGGGAGCTTCTTCGGATGTGGGGTAGAGGTTTCTGCGCGGGTCAGCGGCAGTTATAGTCAAGGGGAGATGCAGTTACACGAGTTGAGTATTCAAGAGAGCACGCGCGTTTACATCTATCTCCCCCCGCTGGACGTCGATCCCGATGTGGCTTTTCACTACACCTATTGGGTAGATCCCTATATCTACTGGTCTGCCAATGGCGATTATTTGGTGGTGGACTACGCGGCGGGCCCCAATACAGAAGATGTACCCATCTGGTGGCAAGAAACCTATGGTACCAGCCCCGATCCGACCTTCAATCTACCCTGGAAGTACAGCGGCGTCGAAAGCTACGCGGATTTGACGAAAGAGATCTTTTTCGATTATGATGGCGATACACCGCAGGTGGGAGAGCCGGTCACTGTAACGGCAAAGATACGCAATTACAGCTTGATGGGCGCGTACAACGTCAAGGTACGCTTCTATCAAGGCGAACCGGGCGCCGGCGGCGTGCAAATCGGCAGCGATCAGGTAATCGGGCAACTGAATCCCCGCGCGGCTACTACTGTCCAGACCACCTTTGATTTCGCCACCGATGTCCCCTACTATTGGAAGATATACGCGGTGGTGGACCCCGACGATGAGATCACGGAGATTCACGAGGACTTCAACCGCGCCTATGCCCTGTTGATGCGGCGCACCACCTATCACCCTGATCTGCAACCCGAGGCGCTCACGCTCAGTTCGACCGCGCCGGAAGCGGGCGATACCGTCCAGATCACCGCCACTATTCGGGCGCTGACGGACACCGCGACTTTTGTCTCCGTGGAGTTCTGGGATGGCACGCCGGGGCAGGGAGAAGTGATTGACAGCGTCGTTTTGCCCGAAATAGCGGCAGACCAAAGCGCGGTAGCAACTGTTGACTGGGACACCACCGACGAATTTGGCACTCACGAGATTTGGGTCAAGGTGAGTTCGCTGGCTGGAGAAGAGCCAGCAGAGGACACGAATAACAATACGCGGTATGTAAATCTGCAAATTGCGGGAGGGGGCTATCGGGTTTATTTACCAATAATGATGAAGTATTAGATCATTTATTTACTATATAAGACTTACGCAAAACCGCACTATAACTAACCGCAGAGAGCGCAGGGGACGCGGAGCTTATCTTGAGAGATTTTTTTGTACTTGTCATAAACAATCATAAATGTTCATTAAAAGTCATAGGCGCGGCGCGCTAAAAAGCTATCCAGAAAACTCTGCGCTCTCCGCGCCCGCGGCGGTAAAATTATTCTGAACTTGCGTAAGTCCTACTATATACAGAGCAACTTTTCACGCATATAAATCCTACAACTTCGCGGTTTAGTTATTCGCTATAAATGATACAAGAATTCATGATTGAGGAGAGAAGTATTCATGGGGAAAAAAGATAATATTCGATGGTTTGAAAACCTAACATCTGGTGACGTACCCATAGTAGGCGGGAAGAACGCCTCTCTGGGTGAGATGATTCGCGCCTTGAAGGGACGCGGCATTCGCGTGCCCGATGGCTTTGCCACTACCGCGGAGGCATATCGGGCGTTTTTGGAGGCGAACGATCTCGCGCCCCGAATTCGCTCACAACTGGAAAAATTAGAGAACAAGGAACAGAGTTTACAACAGACGGGCAAGAAGATTCGCCGCCTCTTTCGCAACGGTGATTTTCCCCAAGAGATAGCCGAGGCGATTCGCGATTCATACCGCGTACTCTCGAAGCGGTACGACGCCGCCGAGGTCGACGTCGCGGTGCGGAGCAGCGCAACCGCCGAAGACCTGCCAGAGGCGAGCTTCGCGGGACAGCAGGAAACTTTCCTCAATATAACCGGTGAAGACGAACTGCTCGAAGCGTGTCGTAAATGCTACGCATCGCTCTTCACCGACCGCGCTATCGCCTATCGAGAGGAACAAGGATTTGCCCACATGCAGGTCGCGCTCTCAGTCGGCGTACAGAAGATGGTACGTTCCGACCAGGCAGGCTCGGGCGTGATGTTCACCATTGACACAGAGACCGGCTTCCCCGAGGTGGTGGTCATCAACGCGGCGTGGGGGCTGGGTGAAAATGTAGTACAGGGCGCGGTGACGCCCGACGAATATCGAGTTTTCAAACCGCTGCTGAAAGATGAGGAGCTAAAACCGATTATTGAGAAAAGCCTGGGCGCCAAAGAGCGGAAGATGATTTATGCGCGCGGTGGCAGCGAGACTATCAAAAATGTCGAGACATCGACGCGAGAGCGACGGTCGTTCGTGCTGAACGACACAGAAATCTTGCAACTTGGAAAATGGGCAGCCACTATCGAAGAATATTACGGACGTCCGATGGATATTGAATGGGCTAAGGATGGAAAGAGCGCGAAGCTCTTTATCGTGCAAGCGCGGCCGGAGACGGTGCAATCGCAAAAAGAGGCAAGTTTCTTGAAGACCTATAAGTTGCAGGAGGAAGGTGAAACCTTAGTTACCGGTCTAGCCATCGGCGAGGCGATCGCCTCTGGAGCGGTTCGCGTGATTAAGAATTCGGATGAGATAGATCGCTTCGTAGACGATGCTATTTTGGTGACCGGAATGACCGATCCGGACTGGGTGCCGATTATGAAACGCGCCTCGGGGATCATCACCGATCACGGCGGACGAACTTCCCACGCGGCTATCGTCAGCCGCGAACTGGGCATTCCCGCGATCGTCGGCGCGGGCAACGCGACTGATACGCTAGAGGATGAACAGACGATCACCATATCCTGCGCCGAGGGAGATCGCGGCTATGTCTACGCGGGTACATTAGAATTTGTATCCGAGGAAGTGAACCTCGAAGAGATACCGGAGATCACGACGCAGATTATGATGAATATCGCCAGCCCCGCGGCGTCGTTTCGCTGGTGGCGCCTGCCATGTGAGGGGATCGGCTTGGCGCGTATGGAGTTTATCATCAACAACGTCATCAAGATTCACCCCCTCGCGCTATTGCACTACGATGAGCTAGAAGATAGCGCGGCGCGGCGAGAAATCTCTGAGTTGACGCGGGGTTACGAAGATAAGAGCGAATACTTCGTCGAACACTTGGCGCGCGGCATCGGCAAGATCGCGGCACCGCAGTACCCTGATCAAGTCATCGTCCGCATGAGCGACTTCAAGACCAACGAGTACGCCGACCTGATCGGCGGAAATCAGTTCGAGCCGCAGGAGAATAATCCGATGCTCGGCTTTCGCGGCGCGTCTCGCTATTACAGCGCTCGCTATCGCGCGGGCTTTGCGTTGGAATGTCGGGCAATCAAGCGCGTGCGTGAAGAGATCGGCTTGTCGAACGTTATCGTTATGATACCCTTCTGCCGCACGTTGGACGAGGCAGACCGCGTGTTTGAGGTAATGGCAGAGAACGGCATAGAGCGCGGCAAGAATGGTCTGGAGATATATGTCATGTGCGAGATTCCATCCAACGTAGTATTGGCGAAACAGTTCGCGGAGCGATTCGATGGCTTTTCCATCGGCAGTAACGACCTGACACAGTTAGTCTTGGGAGTTGACCGCGACTTGGGAATGCTGAGCGAGCTGTTCGATGAGCGAAACGACGCGGTCAAGGAGATGATTAGCGAGCTGATCGTATCGGCGCACAAGGCGCACCGCAAGGTGGGCATTTGCGGCCAAGCCCCCAGCGATTACCCCGATTTCGCGGCGTTTCTGGTCAAAGAGGGAATCGATTCCATGTCATTAAACCCCGACAGCGTCATCGAGGTCATTCGCCGCGTAGCTGAAGTTGAGCGAAAGTAAGTAATACAGAATTTAACCACTAAGGACGCCAAATTCTTCCTCTTGGAGGTAAATTTATGCAAAATATTGTGACTTTGACGATGAATCCGGTCATAGACAAGAGCGCGGCGATCGAGCACGTCGTCTCCGAGCAAAAGCTACGATGCGACCCACCGCGCCACGACCCGGGTGGTGGGGGCATTAACATCTCGCGCGCCATTCAGCGGCTGGGCGGCAAATCGCAAGCGTTATACCCATCCGGGGGACCAACCGGAAAGATTATGCAGAAATTATTAGATCAAGAGAATATCAATCATTATCCTATCCCGATAAAAAACTGGACGCGCGAAAATTTCATCGTGCTAGAAAAGGCGTCCGGACAGCAATATCGTTTCGGAATGCCGGGGCCCGCGTTGGATGAGGCGGAATGGCGGCGCTGTCTCGACGAATTGGCTAATCTGCCCACCAAACCACATTACATCATCGCCAGCGGCAGTCTGCCCCGCGAGGTTCCTAATGATTTCTACGCCCGCGTGGCTAGATTAGTGCGCGATATGGGCGGCAGGTTCATTGTGGATACCTCGAAAGAGGCATTGTGTCTCGCGGCGCGAGAAGGAGTCTATCTACTCAAACCGAACATGCGCGAATTGCGCCAACTATCGGAGCAAGAGATAGACAGCGAGGCAGAGCAGGAAGCCGCCGCGCACGAACTCGTCACGAGCGGGCAGGCAGAAGTAGTGATAGTCTCGCTAGGTGCCGCGGGGGTTCTGATGACCACGAGTGAGAGCACAGAACGATTTCGCGCCCCGACGGTCAAAATCAAGAGCAAGATCGGCGCGGGCGATAGCATGGTCGCGGGAATCGTGTTATATCTGGCGCGCGAGAAATCGCTGCGCGAAGCGGTGCGCTACGGAGTAGCCGCGGGCGCGGCGGCGGTCACGACGCCCGGCACGGAACTGTGTCGCCGCGAGGATACGGAACGATTGTATGAGCGCATAGTATCTGAAACGGGATAACCGCGCTGATTGATCGACTAATCTGAGATTGGACACTGATTTACACTGATGAACACTGAGAAGGTCATATCTACATCAGTGAAAATCAGCGAAAATCAGCGTCCCATTACCACTAAATTTGAAATTTGAAAGGAGTGATTTTATGCCCATCAAGATTATCAACGATGATTATCTCGTCTCCGAGCTTGAGGATAAGCTGGTGACGGAAGAAGATAAGGACGCGAGCGAGAAGGTAGAGAAAGACCTCGCGGCGGAGGAACAGATCGCGGCGAAAGGGGGACACACTTATAACCCGCAGCAAGCCGCGGAGCAAGGCTTAGTCTACACCCCGCCGACCGATCCCCCCGTCGTGCGTAGCGAGACTGACCCACAGGGTACGGAGGTCGCGGCAGGATTTGCGCCCAGCATGGAAGCCGCCGAACCCGCCAAGCGCGATCTGCCAGACCGCGTGAATGGCAGCGACCTCGAATTGCAAACCGCGATCTATGAGACGTTGCAGTATAACAGCGAAACCGCGCACCTGCGTAATATCGTAGTCGAAGCTATCAATGGCATCGTCAATCTGCGCGGAACCGTGCCCGACGAGGCAGACATCGCGCGAGTTTATAGCATCGTCAGAGATATGGCGGGCGTGGTAGAGATATACAGTAATCTGCGCGTCGCGTAGGAATTTCAGCGACTTCGGAAGTCTGGAAACCACATAAGTTTTATAAATTAGGAGGTGATGAATTGTGAAAAACAAGGCAAAGATTATTGTCGCTATCGCGCTGGCATTGGTACTCTTCGTATTTATCGCGAGCAAATTATCCGATGATGACGAAGAGCAAGATTAGTTAAATTATTCACCCTACGCGGTGAATATCATTAGAAAGAGAGGTACTCATGGAAAATACATATACATATACCGCCCGCGGGGTGGACAATCCCGAACAGGCCGTCACCTTCACTCTACATAACTCCAGCATCTTCATCGAGATTGGCACGCCGCTGGAACACATCGAACGAACGGTACGGGTGAAGATAGATGACGAGGAAGGACGCGGGCTGCGAACTAAGTCGTGGCTGAAGCCGCTGGCTATCTCGCTGCTACAACGCGGCACCAAGCCCTTCAGCATCGCGGATGTGTACGCCAAATCGAAAGATGACGACTTACAAGTCAAAGCCTGGCTGCGCGCCGCGGGGCTGCGGCTGGCATCAATCACCTTCATCTGGAACCGCGTTGATAATCCCGATGCGGCGGCGGCGTTCGTGAAGGAGGTTCAGCGACGCAAGAAGGACGCCGAACACCCGGGCAAATTTCGCGGTCCGTTGGATTATTGGGCTGGCTGGCTGGTCGCGGCGATCGGTGTGCTGATGGTGATGCTCTGGATTGGCAATGAAGATTAGAGTTAGCTACGCGAGTAGTGGTAAAGAAGTAAGTAATAGGGAAAGGTAATACGATGGTTTAACCACTAAGGGCACTAAGAGCACTAAGAATTTGGCTATCAATAGTACTCATACGAGGTCAAAAATCATCATTCGGAGCGAAGACGGTCTTAGTGTCCTTTGTGCTCTTGGTGGTGGACAAATATAGCAAAGTTATTCACAACTAAAGTGAAAGGAGATAAAAATGCCCATGACAGATTTTGATTTTGAGTTTACCAGCGAAGTAGAACTTACCGATTCTCAGGACACCGAGATGAGAGTAGAAGCGGAGCGCAGGCTGCGCGAGTTGGCGGCAGACCATAACGATATGATCGGCGCCGCCGTCGCGCTGGAACGCGTGGCACACGGCGAGACTCCACATTTCTACCAAGCGCGCGTGGTGGCATACATCAGACCGGATAACATCGCGGCGGTCGAGAAGGAGAATTCGGCACTGACCGCGCTACAAGGCGCGCTCGACGCGGTCGAACGACAGGTGCGCGAGAAACGGGCGCGATTACGCGAACAACAACGACAGCCGCGTTAAGATTGAGAGATGATTTCGCTGAAAGAAAGAGGGAAAGTCAGTGGATTAAGCGGTTGGAGCGAATTTTCGCGTTCTTATGACCGTCAGGACTTACGCAGACCATGTAGTGATTAACCGCCGAGAACGCTGTGGACGCGGAGAAGATTAAGAAAAGTGTTTCTTAACGATCATACGCGGTCAAAAGCACTCAGCAAATTCATATTCACCGCGCGACGAAAAACTATCCAGAAAACTCCGCGCTCTCCGCGTCCTTTGCGGTAAAATAATTTTGAAACTGCGTAAGTACTGGACCGTGATTTAAACCGCTGAAAGAAAGAAGGAGTTGATTATTAAATGGAAAATTCTTTTTCAAAGGAACAGCTAGAAACACCGTGGCGCGAGTCATGGT
>CAZSIG010000047.1:9053-12858 GCA_964606195.1 uncultured Anaerolineales bacterium | reverse complement strand
TATTAAAGGATTATGGAAAAGGCAACTATCCTAGTTGTGGATGATGAGCCACAAATTTGTAATCTGCTGACCCAAGTTCTTAGCCTGGCTGGTTGGAATGTGCGTTCAGCTCCTAACGGGCGATTGGCGCTTGAGGAAGTGGACGCGGGGGACATAGATTTAATCATCAGCGACATTATGATGCCGGAGATGGATGGCATCGAGTTGGTGCGGCGCGTTAAGGAGAAAGACCCTAACTTAGAGATTATTCTGGTCACGGGCAGGGCTTCGCTGGAGAGCGCGATTGCGAGCCTCAAAGCTGGGGCTTTCGATTATATTCTGAAACCATTTGAGGATATTTCGTTGATCAACATCGCGGCGCGGCGCGCGTTAGAACATCGTTCGATGGTGCTGGAGCGTGAGCAGTTGATAGAGCAGTTGCAAAATACGGTCGAAGAGGTTAATCAGAAAAACCGCGAACTGGTTGAGACTCATCTCGAAATTATGATTTTGAATGGTATGGTAGAGGTGAGCGGGCATCTGATTGCCTCGTTGGAAGCTCCGGAGGTACTACGTTTGGCAACTAGCGACACGCGTAAGATTATGGAGGCACAGCTTTGTACTGTGGCTTTGGTGGAAAGCGAGGGTAAGTGCCTGCGGATACGGGAGGTGGACGCGGATAACCTTGATACGACAGTGTTCGAAGGTTATGAGGAGCCATTGAGTCAAAACAATACCGTTTTCCGCACTGCTTTTAACAGCACCAAGCCAGTCTGTGTCTCTAATCTTGATTATGATAACAATTTGGAGATACCTGAAATTATTCGTGAGCTTGGGATAAAATCTCTGCTATGTGTGCCGTTGCAGGTGCGCGGGCAAGCGTATGGAGTTTTAGCTACATACTACACCGATGCGTGTCAACACGCGGAAAAACAGATTAATTTACTTTCGCTGCTGGCTAATCAGATCGCTTCGGCGTTGCAAAGCGCGTGGCTCTACGAGAGCTTGCGCGAAGAGCGGGATAAGATAATCAATGCGGAAGCGGATGTAAGGAAAGAGTTGGCGCGTGAATTACACGATGGAATGTTGCGCTCCTTGGCGAATATCTCGATGAACGCGGAGTTTGTGCAGAAACTGATGTCGCGTGATACTCAGAAGGCTTATGCGGAGTTGAAGAATATTCAAGAGGCGGCTTTGAATGCCGCGCGGCAAGGGCGTACGTTGCTCTTTGAGTTGAGACCAGTTATTTTAGAAACGCAGGGATTGATAGCCGCGTTGGATTCGTACTTCGAACGTTTAAATGAGGAAACAGGACCGCGATTGTACCTTGATCGGGGGGATTTCGAGCGTGATCTGCCCCCGAAGGTGGAAAAAGTTTTGTTCGCGATCGTTCAAGAGGCGGTGACTAACACCCGTAAACATGCTTCCGCGCAGAACTTGTGGCTTAACGTATTTGAAGAGGATGAGCGGTTGATAATAAAGATAAAAGATGATGGCGTAGGCTTTGATGTAGAAGAAGCTCTTCGCACTGTTGACCAACGACCTAGTATCGGTTTGTTGAATATGAAGGAACGCGCGGAGCTGATTGATGGTCAGTTGGTCTTCGATTCCGAGCCGGGGGCAGGGACGGTCATTACGATAATCGCGCCACTTTCCGCAGCAACTGCCACTGTAGGGCCCGTTGTAATTCCTTCCAGATCACCTGAATCTCCTCAAGTTCTTGATCAGTAGGTTTATGTATACTGAAGCTGTCGCGCAGGTATAGAGAGGTAATTTGGTAAATTTCGTTTTGGATAATGGGCATCGCGGCGGTTAGCGCGGCAGCATATTCATGGGGAGTTTGGTGTCTTTTGTACTGGATTCCAATCCACTGTCCATAACGACACATCTGAGTGAAAATTTGTTTGATACGGCTTAGTTGTCGTAATTCTATCCACCACCATAGCCACAGTGCGATGTTCGCCCCAAACAGCAGTATCCCCCCTATTGCGGCTATCCATAACCACTCCGGTCGCGGTTGTACCTCTGGAAATTGTTCCCCTGTATCTTCTGGTATTTCTTCGTCCTCTGGTATATTTCGCCCGAGATCATCTTCCTCCTCCGGGCGCGGTGGTGATGTAACCGCCGCGGCATCAGCTTCGGTGTCTTCTTCCTCTGCCATCTCTGAGCGAAGTATCGTTTCCGACGCGGTAGGTTCGAATTCAATCCAGCCATACTGCGGGAAATAGACCTCGACCCAACTGTGAGAATTGCGTTCGCGTACCACATAATATCCCTTAGCGGCGTCGAACTCTCCGCGCGTGTAGCCGGAGACTACGCGCGCGGGAATATTCTGCACGCGCGCCATTAAAGCCAGCGCGGAGGCGTAATAATTGCAGTATCCCTCTCTACTTTCGAAGAGAAAGTAATCCACCGGGTCTTCTCCTTGGGGCGGCGCGGGGATTTGGTCGTTATAAGTGATTTGTCTCAGGTAAACTTCGAGAGCCATCACCTTATCGTAAGTGTTCCCGTAAGGCGCGGTTATCTGGTCGCTTAGATTTCGCACGCGTTGGGGGAGCGAATCGGGCACATCTGTGTACAGGGCATAGATCCAGTTGGGATAAGCTGTTCCCGCGGTGCGAAGCGCTTTCGGGGTGGCGGTGGACACAGATGAGACGACGTTATATGTATCATTGGGTTGTATCCTGCGTCGACTGTGCAAGCTGGAGAAAGTAACCGGCACGTCTGGATTATCAGGTAGATACAGCGTTGCCACCTTGAATTTTTGATTCACTCTTACCGGGTGGGATGCCGCGAATAGCTCGCGCCTTTGAGGAAGCAATATCTCAAATGTCTGAGGCATTTCAGTGCGCATGAGATATTCCGTTTGCCACAGATCAGTATCTGCTGGCCAGTTTAACTGTTTGCCCGCGGTTTTCCAACTACCGTCGCTATACTCTTCGTATGCTTTGGCGCGCCAGTAGCGAGCTTCCGGCGCGTACACCCTCATAACTACATCGTCGCCCAAGTTCACGGGACCGCCCAGCGGAAGATCATCACTGTAGGCTACGCCGCTGGCGAGACCCCTGTAATTCACGTCGGAGAAAATTCGCGACATCTGGATTTGAAGTTCCTCCCACGGTCCCTGAATGTACGCGAATAACTCAGTAGCTTTGGGATAAGATTGAGGTAAAGGCGCCAACCATGCTATTGCGATCAGCATAGTGGCGAATAGCGCTCCGCGACTCAAGAAATCCAAACTGACATCCTGATCATATCTTACATAATTTCGATCCCAATTTGATATCTGGCGATTTAGATACATGCTAATCACTAGCAGGGTCGCGGTGAATAAAAACAGGAAAATAAGGAGCACTATTCGAGCATCCTGGGGCGCGTTGTAGAGCACCAACAATAACATAGTGCCCGCAAATAGAACCGCGTGCCATACTTTGCGATAACGTAACACGATCCAGACGCAGATATAAGTTACAAACCAGATAATCACCGCCAATTGTAAAAGAAAGACCAGATTATCCGCGCCGCGCCCTCCGGTCCTCACCGCGTGCCCCCATGCTGCCAGGCGGTTCACCATTTGCCATAATTTCTCTTGCCATTCCAGTACGTTGGACGATACGGAGCCAAATAACAGAAATATCCACACGGGGCCGGTGACTAAACTGTATATGAATCCTACCAGCGCGGGGATACGACTCTTGGCACACAAAAAACCGAAGGCGATCGCGCCCAACGCGACCCATTGTAACTTAACCAGTCCTGGAACCCACCCTGCCGTGCCGACAGCCCATGCTAAGGTCATCAGCATCAGCGCCAGCAAAATGGGAAT
>CAZSIG010000047.1:0-8953 GCA_964606195.1 uncultured Anaerolineales bacterium | reverse complement strand
CCCGTATGAATATAAACAGTTTAATCCCGATGGTAATCGAATCAACTGGGCGCGGTGAGCGTGCCTATGACATTTATTCATTGTTGCTGAAAGAACGAATTATCTTTCTTGGCAGCCCGATTGATGATCATATCTCTAATCTCATCGTCGCGCAGTTGCTTTATTTGGATCACGAAGATCCTGAGAAAGAAATATCGCTGTACATTCACTGTCCGGGCGGCGTCATCTACAGCGGCTTGGCGATCTATGATACTATGCAATTAGTAAACAGCCCTATCTCTACGATATGTGTTGGGTCTACCGCGAGTATGGGCACGGTCTTGCTCTCCGCGGGGACGAAGGGGCGCCGTTACGCGTTGCCGCACTCGACCGTTCACATTCACCAGCCTATTGGCGGTATGCAAGGGCAAGCTACCGATATGCAGATTCAAGCGAAAGAGGTCTTGCGCCTGCGCGAATTATTGAATCGAATTCTGGCTAAACACACCGGACAAGATATCGAGAGGATCGCGCAAGATACTGACCGCGATTTCTTCATGGATCCTGTTGGCGCGCAGGAGTACGGACTTATTGATGAAATTTTGGGTGAGCCGATGTCTCCGCCCGTTGAGGGGAACGCGAATGAATCTGAAGAAGCGACCGCGATAGAGGAATAGCGGTATCGCGAATACTAGCGCGCAATCTCTAGTGCGCTAGTTCATTTTCGAGAAATAGTCAAGAGGTGTTTTTATGGCAAGATATCGTCGTAACAATCCAGCTTGTTCTTTTTGTCATCGCGACCAGGATGAAGTCGAGCGGTTAATTTCTGGACCAAACCAAGTCTATATCTGTGACGAGTGCGTCGTTCTATGTCAAGAGATCCTCGCCGAAGACGCGGCGCGGCATACTGCTTGGGGCGAAGTTTTTCTGAACAAGATGCTCGCGCCCCAAGAGATTTATAACCAGCTTAACCAATACGTCATTGGGCAAGAGCACGCGAAAAAGGTGCTCTCCGTCGCGGTGTATAACCATTACAAGCGGGTATGGTCTGGCAATCAAGATGACGATGTGGAGTTGTCCAAGAGTAATATTATCTTGATCGGCCCCACCGGCTGTGGCAAAACCCTACTCGCGCAGACGCTGGCGCGTATTCTGGATGTGCCGTTCACCATTGCCGATTCGACTTCGCTCACTGAAGCGGGGTACGTGGGGGAGGATGTCGAGAGCATTCTGACGAGCCTCCTTCAGGCGGCTGATGGGGATATCACTCGCGTGGAAAAGGGCATCGTTTACATCGATGAGATCGATAAGACGGCGCGTAAGAGCGGCGAAGTCCCCTCCGCGACGCGGGATATTTCCGGTGAAGGAGTTCAACAGGCGCTGCTGAAAATGCTGGAAGGTTCGGTAATCAACGTGCCGATGCCCGGCAAACGCGCCCTGCCCTTCTCCGAGACGGTCAAAATCAATACCACCAACATCCTGTTTATATGCGGTGGCTCATTCGATGGAATCGATAAACTCATCTCCGCGCGAGTGGGCAATAGGAAAGTATTGGGCTTCACCGGCGGCAAACAGCAAAACAAACCACCCGCTCCGAGCAGAGTTCTACAGCAGATCACGGCTGAGGATTTGATGGCTTTTGGGCTAATTCCGGAGTTTGTGGGACGATTGCCCGTCGTAGCCAGCGTTCATCCGCTTGACGAGGATATGCTCGTCCGTATTCTAACCGAACCGCGCAACGCTATCGTCAAACAGTACAAAAAACTGTTCGCCTTAGACCGCGTCGAGTTAGAATTCAACGAAGGCGCGCTGCACGCCGCGGCGCGTAAGGCTATGCAATGTCATACTGGCGCGCGTGGCTTGCGCACCATCATCGAGCAGGCGCTATTGGAGATCATGTATGAAATCCCTTCGCGGCGCGATGTGCAGCGGTGTGTGATTACAGAAGAGACGATCTTAAATCGGGAACCGCCACAGTTCGTAGCGCGCAGCGAACCCGCGCCGCCGGTCGTCAAGCGCGCCGCCGGATAATTGATATAGGACTTACGCAAAACTGCACTATAGTTCACCGCGAAGAGCGCAGAGTTTTCAAAAAAATCTCTCACAATATTCTCCGCGTCCTCTGCGTCTCTGCGGTAAAATCAACCTTTCTGTGTAAGTTCTGTGTGAATCAGTGTCCCATTTACCGCGATGTAGGATAAAAAAGCAGAGAATTAGAGCAATTCGTGAAATTAGTGGCTAAGCTAACTGTGCGAAGTTTCAAAGAACCTGAGCGGTTTCATAGGGGCGAGGGATACTTCGTCCCTATTTGTGCTATATGGGAACAATAATGATGCCCGCGTTGATCGCTGTGTTAAATATTACCTGGAAAGACCTCCTCGCGGAATGGCGCACGCGCGAGACCATCAGCGCGATGTTTACCTTCGCTTTGATAGTAATTCTCGTCAGCAGTTTCGCTTTCGAGCTACGAGTGAGCGACATCGAAATGGTCGCGCCCGGTGTGTTGTGGATCGCCTTCACCTTCGCCGGAGTGTTGGGCATCAATCGCGCCTTCGTGCGTGAGGCGGACAAAAATTGTTTGGACGGGCTACTGCTCGCGCCCGTAGACCGCGCGGTCTTGTATTGGGGCAAACTTGGGGCGAATTTCGTGACGATGAGCGCGATGGAGCTAATCATGCTGCCGGTCGCGCTGGTGTTGTTCAATCTGCCGCTGTATCCGCCGCTCTTTTTCATCGTGCTGATTATGGGCACGTTCGGCTTTGTCGCCGTTGGCACGCTGTTCGCGGCAATGACTGTGCATACAAGGACGCGTGAGGTGATGCTGCCGGTGTTGTTATTCCCGGTCGCGGTGCCGTTGCTCATCGCGGCGGTGAAAGCGACCGCCGCGTTATTGGAAGGAAGTGATATGATTGGGAGTTGGCTGCGCCTGCTCGCCGCGTTCGATTTAATCTTCGCGACATTGGCGACGCTTATGTTCAAATATGTGATGGAGGAGTAAAGCGTAATGCGTGAAGCGTGAAACGTAACGCACTTCACAGCGCGGTTAATGAGACACTGATTGTCACAGATTTTCACTGATAGGACTTGTGCAAATTCATAATAATTTCACCGCCGAGGGCGCAGAGGACGCGGAGAAGAGGAAGAAGAAAAAACCTCTTTACTTTTATAAACGATCATAAACGTTCATCAAAGAGCATATTCGCAGCGCGCTAAAGAACTAACCAGAAAACTCTGCGCTCTCCGCGCCCTCGGCGGTAAAAATACACCGAAGTTGCGAAAGTCCTAACTGATTTAGCTGTCTTTATGAAGAAATCAGTATCCAATATCGAATTTGTTAATCAACTAGGCATTTATGAGTAATTTCAAGAGGGTCAATCTTCAACAGGGCTTAGTAATCATAACTTGGATCGCGGTGATAGTCTCGCTGTATATGGTCTTCATTTTCGCGCCAACTGAGCGTACAATGGGACACGTCCAGCGCATCTTTTACTATCACGTCTCCGCCGCGTGGATCGGCTTCTTCGCCTTTTTCGTCACGTTCGTGGGGAGTGTGATTTATCTATGGAAAAGCAGCCGCTTTTGGGACATCATCGCCCACGCGTCGGTGGAAGTCGGCGTGATATTCACAACCGTAGTAGTGACCACCGGCCCCATTTGGGCGAAGTACGCGTGGAACGTCTGGTGGACTTGGGACTCGCGGCTGACGACGACCGCGATACTGTGGGTTATCTACGTCGCCTATCTCATGCTGCGCGGTTCGTTAGCGGATCGGGAACGCGCGGCGCGCCTTGCCGCGGTCTTCGGCATCATAGGCTTCATCGATGTGCCGATCGTCTTCATGGCGATTCGTTGGTGGCGCACTATTCATCCCGATGTGCTGATGGGTGGCGGCTCCGGCTTAGCGCGCGATATGGTCATCACCCTGCTTTTTTGCCTGCTCACGTTCAGCTTGTTATATTTCACGTTGCTCTGGCAGCGCGTGCGTATAGAATTGACCGAAGATAAAATCATAGCATTGGAGATGAGAGAATGATATATACCTTCGCGGCTTATGCCATCGTTTGGACGTTGTTGTTGGGGTACGTGCTTTATCTGGCGCGAAAGCAGCGCAAGGTGGAGAAACGGCTAGAGGCGTTAGAGAAGTAGCTTGGTTGGCAATGCCAAAACCAGCTTTGGCACTCCTACCCGCATCCTCACAAATAGACCCGAAGGGTTTTCCGAAACCCTTCGGGTCTACCGCGTATCATCCCTGGACAAACCTTGCCGCCCCACTCGTGGGAGCGGTTCATCGAACCAACAAACTCACCGTCTCCACATGGTGTGTCTGCGGAAACATATCTATCGGCTGTACCTCGCGCAGTTCGTAACCGCGCTCCAACAGCCCGCGCGTGTCTCGCGCTAGCGTCGCCGAATCACACGAGACGTAGACGACGCGCTTCGGTGCCAGTTCCGCCAGCGCGTCGAGCACCTCCGGCTTGCAGCCCGCGCGCGGCGGGTCTAGCACTGCCAGCAAGGGGGCATCGGGCAGTTCTATCTCCATACCCAGCGCGGTTACTGCTTCCTCTGCCACCCCCTCAATCAGCATCACGTTGTCCGAATTTTCGGAGTTGATCACCGCGTCCGCGATGGCACTCGAATTCTCCTCAATGCCGATGACTTGTCCGACGCGTTCTGCTAGTGATAATCCGAGCGTGCCAACGCCGCAATAGAGGTCTAGCAGCGTCTCGTTACCCTGCGGCGCGAGATACGCGGTCACGCTCTCCAGCATCTTCTCCGTCTGCGCGGTGTTGACTTGAAAGAATGAGCCAGCAGATACGCGGTACTCGCGTCCGGCTAACATCTCATGGTAGTGATCGCTGCCGATCAAAATCTTGGTGCTGCCATCGGGCAGCATCAAGACGCACGATAACGGCACATCGATCTCCAATTGTGGTGCGCCGCCCTCCTCCATCTCGAAGATCACCATCCGTTCGCCGGTGTTAACTCCGGCGCGCAGCGAAAGCCCGCGCAGCTCCGGCAGTTCTAGGTCGAGGGTGGTTAGTATCTCTTCCAGAAAAGGGTGTAGCACGTGACATTCTTCGATGGGGACGGTGTCGTCGCTCCTCGCGATTTGAAACCCTAGTTCGCCCGCGGTGGTCAAGTGAAACTGCGCGTGATTGCGGTAGTTCCAGGGTTCCTCCATGCCGATGACCGAATGCACCACCGCGTCGTGAATGTTGCCGAGATGCGCAAGTTGTCCCTGAACGATTTCTCGTTTGTACTCCAACTGCGCGGCGTAGGCGATGTGCTGCCACTGGCAGCCGCCACATTCCCCGAAATGTTTACATGGCGGCTCCACGCGAGCGGGCGCGGGGGTCAAGACCTTCACCAACCGCGCCCGCGAGAAATTCTTCCGTTCTTCGATCAGTTCGACCAGCACCTCCTCGCCGGGGACGGCGTAGGGTACGAAAACTACCTTGCCTTGATACCGACCGATCGCGTCTCCGCCGTGTGCCATCGTCGTAATATGTATAGCTTTTGTTGATTTTATCACAGTAACTCCTTGTGTAAGCGTTCAGCTATCAGCATTCGGCTCATAGTACTACAACGAGACTTCGCGCTACTTGCTCCTGCGGGATTGCCAAATCCCGTAATTCGGTTGGGATTTGACAATCCCAGCCGAGCAAAAATAAACTGCGCGGTCTCTTTCAATCATTTGGAATGACATCCTATTTCAAAGTTTCGTTGTAATGTTAGGATCGCGGGTTAAATAACTGGGCGATCAGCGCGGGCGTAAAGCCTGCGGCTACATGGTAGGCGCACCCTTTAGGGGTGCGCTTAAGTAGCCATGAACGCATATGCTCACGGTTAACGCTTTTCACCAACGCGAGCCAGATCAAAACCTCGCAAGTTATTTAATTCTCATTCCTTAGCTTTGACTTGACCGCTGATGGCTGAATGCTCTTACTTAGTACGCGTTTTTGCTTCTGCCCCATAGAAACATCAGCGCGGTGCGCACCAATATCTTCAAGTCGAGATACAACGACCAATTCTCCACGTACCACAAATCGTACTTCGTCCGTTCAGCGATGGATGTATCACCGCGCAGCCCGTTGATTTGCGCCCAGCCGGTCATTCCCGCCTTCTCCAGATGCCGATCCATATAGCGCGGGATCATCTTCTTGAACTGCTCCACGTAGACCGGACGCTCCGGGCGCGGACCGACCAGGCTCATCTCGCCCCAGAAAACGTTGATGAGCTGCGGCAGTTCGTCGATGTTGTGTTCGCGCATCCACGTGCCCAGCTTCGTGCGGCGCGGGTCATCTTCCACCGTCCAGCCCGGTCCGCTCTCCTCCGCGTCCTCCCGCATAGAGCGAAATTTTATCATCTGAAACGGCTTGGCGTCCAGCCCCATCCGCTCTTGGCAGTAAAACACTGCTCCGGGCGAGTCTAATCTGATCATTATCGCGGTTAAGAGCATGAAGGGAGAGGTGAATATCAACCCGACTGTACTCATTGCTAAATCCATCCCGCGTTTTAGCAGCCGATACCAACCGCGCAGTGCGACATCCCGCACTCCGAGCAGCGGCATTCCGCCGAGATCGTTGATGCTGACTTCTGAGGTGATGATCTGAAAGACATCGGGGAAGACCTTGATGCTGACTCTATCGCGCTTGCACTGCGAGATGAGCGCGAGTATTTCCTTGTGCGTCGCCTCGGGGAGCGCGATGACCACCTCATCTGCCTGATACTTCTCAATCGTGGTGGCTAGATCGCCCGTTTTTCCCAACACATCCAACGCACCGATTTCGCGCACGACCACCTCATCGTCGAGATAGCCCACCGGTTGGTAGCCCAAGCGCGGGTTATCCATCATCGTGTGGGCGATCATCTGCCCCACTCTGCTCGCACCGACGATGATCACGCGGTAGTTGCCCCACCCCCGCGCGCGCATGTTGGCTTCTATCGTGGCGTGAATCAGCCGCCCCATGATGACGAACACGATGGTTAGTACCCACGCGTAGGCGAGCATCAGGCGAGGATAATCGAGTTCGTTCTTGAAGATCAGCGCGGTCAGCGCGACGGCGGAAATCAAGCCCGCGAATACCGCGCTGACGACTTTAGTAGACTCATCAAATAGCGCGGTGCCTCGCTTGAGGTGATACAAGCCGCGTAGGGCGAAAACAAATAATATCGTGACGATGTAAATGACCATCATGCCTATATAGTGGTGAAATGGCATGATGTTGACCGCGGGCGGAATCGGAATCAGCAGGCGCAGTTTGTAAGCGGTGTAGAATGCCAAGCCGACCATCAACGCGTCTATCACGACTGATATTAGCGTGAATACAATTTCGATCTTTCGTTCGACTTTTAATTTGTTGCTGAGTTTGTCGAGAGATTCAATCATCGCGGGTTTGTCTATTTGTGATGATTGGATAGCCATTTGTTCATCCCCCTGTTTATTTTTATAACTTTAGGACTTACGCAAGTTCAGAATAATTTCACCGCCGAGGGCGCGGAGAGTGCAGAGTTTTCTGGATAGTTTTTTAGCGCACCGCGAATATGATTAGAGTTGTTCCCTAATAAGCTGGGCAGAAAATAGGACGCGGATTTTCGCGGATTCACGCGGATAAATGGCTTAAATCCTGAAAATCCGCGTGAATCCGCGTCCTTCATAATTGCTTACCCGTTCAAAATTTTATTGGGGAACAAGTCTATTTTTAATGAACACTTATGATTGTTTATGACAAGCACAAAAAAATCTCCCAAGATAAGCTCCGCGTCCCCTGCGCTCTCGGCGGTTAGTTATAGTGCGGTTTTGCGTAAGTCCTAAACTTATGCAAACTAATGCTAATTAACCACAGAGAGTGCAAAGAAGAGTAGCTGAAAGCTGAATGCTGAACGCTAGAGGCTAAGTCCCCATTCGCGTTCTATCTCTTTATTACCTCTCTCACCATCGCGACGCCGCCAAGAAACACGACTCCCGCTTTGATGAGCCAGTTAAACAAAAATGGTGTAGTCGCGGCGTAGTGCTTCTCGTGAAAAGTTAGCATAGTACGATAGAACTCGAACCGCGCCTTGCGGCTGTGTTGGCTGGAGGCGCGTTTGTAGTGCAGCACTGTCACCGCAGGGTTATAGTATACCTTCCAGTGTTCGCCGGTTTGGGGATTGCGTACCGCCTTGATCCGGTTACACCAATCCAAATCTTCGGCGTACATGAAAAATTGTTCATCCAGCAAGCCGACCTGTTCGATGATCTCCCCGCGCAGCATCATAAACGCGCCGACTACGGCATCTACTTCCGCCAACTCATCGGGGTCTAAATAGGTCATGTTGTAACGCCCGAACCGACGGCTCTGGGGAAACAGCTTGCTCAAACCCAACAGGCGATACGCGGAGACTTCGGGCGAGGGGAAACTGCGCCGACATGCTAAATCGAGACTGCCATCCTGCCGCACCAATTTTGGCCCCACGACGCCCGCGTTGGGATGTGCGTCCATGAACGCGATCATCTCTTGCAGCGCGGTTTGCGGCAATACGGTGTCGGGATTGAGCAGCAGTGCATAGCGCGGGATGGTGGGTAATGTGCCCGCAAGTGGTGTGGGACATTGTCCATCGCGCAGTTCCCATTCCCCCGAACTGAGCAGCTCGCGTATGCCGCGGTTATTGGCGCGGGCGAACCCCAGATTTTCATCGCTGGCGACCAGCAACGCTTCAGGGAATGCGGTTTGTACCATCACCGCGCTGCCGTCCGTAGAGGCATTATCCACCACACAGACGCGGTAGGTGAAATCGCCGCTGCTGGCGTATACCGATTGCAGACAATCGCGCAGTAAATCTCGCGTGTTGTAATTGACGATGACGATGAACAGATCTGATGAATAAGAGACGTTCATGCTTAAATGATACCATGAACGCGCCGAAAGAGCAACCTATTATTAGACTTGTTCCTAAATAAGTTTTTGGATAGCTAAGCAGTTTTTAGGGACGC
>CAZSIG010000046.1:0-12908 GCA_964606195.1 uncultured Anaerolineales bacterium | reverse complement strand
GGGGTGAGGGTGGTTCCCACATCCATAACCGACTCAAAATTATCCAACACCACCACATACCGCCGATCCCGCACCATCTCGAACGCCCGCCGCGCCCGTTCCGCGGGGGGGTGCCTACTATCCAACAATAACCCCGCGGCTGCGGTGTGCCCCGCGTGTCCCTGCGCCGCCAGAAAATGCGCCAGCTTCGCGGGAATATCCAGGGCGTCCACCTCGTTACACCGAATCACCAGCGCGCCATCTATCTCCGTCCCCGGACGCTCCAGGAACTTCGCCGCGATGCTGCTCTTGCCGATGCCGCCGATGCCGCGCACGAACGCCGCGGTCACGTTCGAGTCGCGCAGGGCGCGGCGCAGCGTCCGCAGCTCCCGCTTGCGCCCCACGAAATGCGGCGGCAGCGGCAGCCCGCCCACATCGATGTGCGCGTCCCGTAGGGGCGCAGCGTGCTGCGCCCGTTCCACCCGCACGGTCGAGTCAATCAACCGCAGCCCCGGCGCCCGCAGATAGAGCGCGGGGATCCCCCAATCGTACCCCGGCCCCGCGGCGAAATTCGCCAGGGCGAGCCGCGCGTGGTAAGTCGCCTGTGTGGGTGTGTCCCCCCGCGCCAGGGCGCGGTAGAACGCCCCCGCCAGCCTGATGCCCGAACTATCCAGAATGGAGAACTGCATCGCCAGCACCGCGGGGATCTGCTCCTGCAGCAGCCCCGTCGCCACGCCGCTGAAGGCGTCCACCGCGCTCGTCTGCGCCGTCTGGCACCCCGACAGCACTATCAGGCGCAGGTCGGGCGCGTCGCGCAGGTACGGACGCAGCTCCGTGATCCCCGCGGGTTGTGTCCGCCCCGCCTCGTTCTCCAGCGCGAGGTAGCTGCGCGCCGCGTCCACGTTGTACTTGCCATGCCCCGTGTAATGCAGGACGTGCGGCTGAAAGCGGCGCAGGCGGTCGCCGATTTCAGGGAGCACCGCGTCGTCCAGATACTCCACCTGCACCAAGCCGTCGCGCTGCGCCGCGTCCAGCGCGTGCTGCATGACACCGATTTCCTCCTCCGTGTCCAGCGATTTTTGGTCGTCGGGCGCGGCGATGACCACCAGAATGCGCAGCGGCAGCTCCGCGGCCGGCGGCGTCAGTTGCCCCAACCCGTGGGGCACGCGGCTGAACAGGAAACGCCCGTGCAGCACGAGGAAATCCGCCCCGTCGTGGAGGTACTCCCACGGCAAGCGCCATAAAGCCGCGGCGTTCCCATGCAGGGCGAGCGTCACGCGCGCCTGCCGTTGGTACGCGTCGTTGTAGCGCAGGAAGGCGGCGAAATCGCGCCCGTCCCCGAACAGGAAGCCGTAGAGCCGCTGCCCGTAATCGCGCAATTTAGCCTCGTTCTTTTTGCGCCACTCCGCCACGCCCTCATCGCCGCGCAGCACGTCGCTCATCGTGCGCGGCACCGCCTTGTCCAGCATCCATTGCGGTTCGAGGTCAACGAGCGTGGCGGGGTCGTAGCTGAAGCTGTGGGAACAGACCTCCTGTTTGTTATCCCCGCGCGCGGTCACGGCAAGGTATTCCCCCTCCGCGGTGCGCCTGATGGTAACAACCAGTTCGGGAGGGAGTGAATCGTTTCTATCTTCCATAATTGGTTTCTCCTTTACGATAAAGTTTACAAAAACCACAATCTCCGTAGGGGCGCAGCGTGCTGCGTCCCTACGCGTGGTGAATAGAGTTTATATCGATTTGTTGACGCGTAGCTAATGGAACGCAGATTTTCCTGATTTTCCTGATTTACGCTGATTTTTATGTTTTTGATTACCTAAAAGCGTGGCATACGTCCCCAAATCTGCGCAAATCAGGCCAATCTGCGTTATCTGCGTTCGATTAGTGGCGCGGTCAAATAAATCGATATAGTGTCTAATGATTACGGACACTTGCAAAACGCATCTACCCCGCGTTTGACCACAATCGCGGTGATTAGCGCCAGATCCACGCTGATGGGCAACGGCAGGACGCGCCTCATTAACGCGGTGCCCACCGCGACCGCGAGGTCTAGGTCGTTTTCGAAGCGCGCGTCCTGACGCACTTGGCAATATCGCCATTCCACGCACAGGCGTTGGTATACCGGCGCGGAAACCTTGTTCCAGACCTCCCCCGCGCCCTTACTTGCGGGGTCGTATAGCTCCAATTCATCCATCAGATCGTTCAGGTCGCGGTCGAGATATGCGCGTAGTTTTTGTTCTTCACGCTCGTTCATGATTTCACCTCTCAATATTTATTAGGGCTTACGTAAATCTCAGCCCCGCGCTCGCCCCAGATTATAACATGAAATAACGATAAAAACAACACGAGATCAGATTATCCTCGCGTATTCCCCGCGTCACCGCGTGGTCCGCGCCCCTGCCCCACAGCTCCAATGCCCCGCGCCGCGCTTTAGTTGTCTCAAACCCAATGAAAGAGTATAATAACGACTACGCTACTCGCGTATGCAAAATATCTTTCATAGGACTTATACAAATTAGGCTCTCCTGGATTTGCCGTGTTTGCTCAGCTTGGATTGCCAACTACGATGAGCATACTTTAATTTCGCTCTAAGCCCCCGTCGCGGGGGCGGCTGAGCATACTTTAATTTCGCTCTAAGCCCCCGTCGCGGGGGCGGCTGAGGCAAAAGCAGCGCCCTATTCCATAACGCCCCCGGGGACGGGGGCTGAGAGCCATGTAGAACGCAATTAAGTCGCTTTCATAGGGTGTACATAATACTTAGACACTCAGGGGTGATTGCCCTTGCTGACAGCGCGGTACGGGGATTTGCCAATCCCCGCTGAGCAACAAACACAGTTTTTCCAAGAGAACCACAAATTATTCGCAAAGGGGTAGGAAGTCAACCGCGTTGGCTGGTTCTGAACGCGAATGACCGTAAACGCCCCTTACTGTCTAACCGTTATGTACACCCTATAAAACAGATTTAGGGCGTACTTAAATGTCATGCTGAACGCAGTGAAGCATCTCGTTTTAGGCTATATCAAGCTTTAGGCCTCCGCGTAACCACTTTGGGCGGCAAACGAGACCCTTCGCTGCACTCAGGGTGACATCTTGAACAGGGCGGACATAATATTTAGACACTCAGGGGTAAACGGCCGACGCGGTTGGGCTACTACCCGCTGGCTGCGTAAATCCTGTTTCATCTATGATCAACTAGGAGACATGGCGTGAGCAATAAATCAGATAAAAGAAAGATTACCGATCTGGCGAAGATGATGCGCGCGCGGCAGATCGCGGGCGAGAGACCCTATACGCTGCTGCTCGGCTCCAGTCTGTCGTTGACGCCCGAAGTGCGCCGCGCCGTCGCCAACGATGACAATTGGGACACCTTTTGGGAGGTCATAAATCGCACTTCTGTAACTGAGAGACGCACTATGCTGCGCACCGCGCTGCAAAAGATCGATCTGCAGGAGGGTTGCACCGCGTTGATGCGTCTGGTAGAAGCGGGATATTTCCAGATAGTGCTGACCCTCAACGTCGATGATACGCTGGACAACGCCCTCCAGAAGCTCCCCGCGGGCGAATACCGCGTCTGGGTACATGGCGAGGTCGGCAGCCGCGAGATCGTCACCGCGCTGGAGCGTCCCACGCCGCGCATCAAAGTGGTCAAACTGCGCGGCGATGTGAACGCCTACGAACTGCCACTGACCCCCGACGCGGCTTTCGAGTTTCCCGAAGATTTAGAGGACACGCTGCGCGCCAGATTGCGGCACGACACCATTATCGTCGGCGATCTGCCGCACGATTACGACGTGCAGCGGTGCATCGAGCGGGGCGACGGCGCGCTTTGGGTCATCAGTCCAACCTACAGCCAATTCCTGCGTAAAGCGAAGCGCAAACGCACGGTGGGCGAGCGCATCCCCGCCGAAGAGGTGGGCGATGCGGAGGGCGCGACGCTGGCGGAATTCAACACCTTCTTCAGCACTCTCGCGGAGGAGTTGGGCGTAAGCGCGGAGGACGCGGCTACGCTCAAGGATCGAGAAGAGGCGGAGATCAATAATTTCTTCGTCACGCTGATCAAAAAAGTGCTCTCTAGGGCATCCATTCATGGCACGCTCGACGGCATTAAAGAGTCCGATTTGCGCGGTTTCTTAGGCGCGGTGGCAGAAGAGCTAGGATTGGATACGGAGGGATTGGAAATACAGGGTATCGCGGCGCGGCTGCTCAGAGAACAGCAAGTCACCGACATCGCGGCGGTGGTACAAGAACATCAAAAAGACCCCGCCATCGCGCCGGTGATCTGGCAAAAGCGCGTTAATCCCTATCAGGGTTTAAGCCCGTTCGACTACGAACACGCCGAACTATTCTTCGGACGTGAGGATTTAGTCGCGGCGATCGTCGGGGTTTTGGCGAAACAGAACTTTCTAGCGGTGCTGGGCGCGTCCGGCAGTGGCAAATCTTCGGTGGTGCGCGCCGGTGTAGCTCCCGCGCTCAAACGCGGCGAACTCCCCGGCAGCCGTGACTGGCCGGTACTGATCATCAAACCGCGCCACAATCCCCAAGAAGACCTGGCGCGGGCGTTAGAGGGAGAGGTCAATCTGGCGCGCGGTAGACTGGTGCGAGACCCCACTAAACAACATGAGACGCAGCGCGAGATCGAGGAGAAGCTCCTCAGCACCGAAACCGCGCTCTATGATTTCACTTTAGAGATCGCGGAAGATAAAGAGGATGACTACCACATACTGTTAATCGTGGATCAATTTGAGGAGATATTCACGCAGTGTCCCTTCGAGCAGCGGCAGCGGTTCATCGATAACCTGACCTACGCGGTCAAACAACCCCACTGCATCATCAAAATGATCATCACCATGCGTGCTGATTACATCGAACAATGTTCCGCGTATCACGAACTGAGCGATCTGATCGCTACGCACCAGATTTGGGTGCGCGGTATCAACTACGATGGGCTGCAACAGGCGATTGAGTTTCCGCTGTGGCGCGTCGGAATGCGGCTCGAAGAGGGCTTGATGAAGCTGATTCTCGTAGACGCCGGCCGAGAGGCGAGTGCGCTGCCGCTTCTACAATACGCTCTCTGGCGATTGTTCGTCCATTCACGGTACGACAACGACATGATCGAGATGCGCGAATACCGCGAGATCGGCGGCGTACAGGGCGCGTTCGCCCAACACGCGGACGAGATATACGCCAGAATGATGCCACAGGAACAAGATTACACGCGGCGTATCCTGCTGCGGTTGATGGAGATCAAGAGCGCGCAGAAACCGACGCGGCGGCAGGCGGCGATGGACAGCATCTGGTCTAAGCTCGGATCCCGCAAGAAAGATCACGAGGCACTGCGCCGCCGCGTGCGCTTCGAGGAACTAGTCAACGAAATCGCCGGTACCCCCGAAGAGCGCGAACTGGTCGCGATGGTGATTCAGGTGCTCACCGTCGAGCGGTTATTGACGATCACGCGCGAGGTGGAAACCGGCTACGGCGCGGTCGATATATCGCATGAATCGTTAATCGAGAGCTGGCCGAGGCTGCAAAAGTGGCTTCAGGAAAACCGCGATGACATGATGATGTTGCAGCGGCTGCGCGACGCGGCGGAAGAGTGGGAACTGTCCGCTCATAGTGAGGACTATCTATATCGCGGGACTCGCTTGGAAGAGATATTGGAATGGCGCGCCACCCACGAGAATGAACTACGCGCTCAAGAGAAGGAGTTCCTCGACGCGAGTTTGAAACTGAAAAACCGGCTGGAGCGCGAGGAGGAGGAGCGGCGAAACGAGAAACTGCGCGCCGCGCAGCAGTTGGCGGAGGAACAACGCCAGCGCGCCGAAGCGGCACAGAGGTTGGCGGAGAAGGAGCACGAACAGGTTGAACTCAAAGCCCGCGCCGCCCGCCGCCTGCGCGCGTTGGCGGGCGCGTTGGCAATCGTGATGGTCATCGCGCTGTTGTTCGCGTTTTACGCAGTACGCCAAGAGCGCGTAGCGCAGCGGAATTTTCTCGTGGCTACCACGCAATCATTGGCTGCTCGCGCCATCACCACGTTGTCACTCAATCAAATGAACGAGGTCAGCGCGCTGCTGGCGCGGCAGGCATTCATCCTCACTCGCGCCACCGATGGGCAAGCCCTAGATCAGGTTGACACCGCGCTGCGGGCAGTGTTACACAAATCATATTTCCACCGCGTCTTGCGCGGTCACAATACTTGGATCATCAACCTAGCCCTTAGCCCTGATGGTCATACTATGGCGACGGGGGGCGAGGATGGTTCGATGTACTTGTGGGACTTGGATCACCCCAACACCGCGCCGGTGCCGCTGGCGGGGCATGATGGGTGGATTTGGATGCTGGACATCAGTCCCGATGGGCGCACTCTAGCCTCCGCGAGTGACGACGGCACGGTGCGGTTGTGGGATTTGGCACAGCAGGGCGCGCTCAAGAAGGTATTAGAGGGGCACGAAGGTGAGGTATTCGATGTGGCGTTCAGCCCCGACGGCGCGACGCTCGCCTCAGCCGGTGAGGGGGGCAAAGTACAATTGTGGAACGTGAACCAACTTGACATCGCGCCTACTACCATACACGAGATTACCCCTACCGCCGTCACGTTCAGCCCCGATGGTGAGCTACTAGCAGTGGGCAGCGACAATGGCAGAGTGACGATATGGGATCGGTACGATCCCATCACCGCGACGGAGATACTGCCCTCTAACGATGACGAGGTATGGTGGTTGGCTTTCAGCCCTGATGGGAAAAGGTTGGCTTCCGCGGGCGATGAGGGCATCATCAGATTGTGGGACACAGCGCGGTTCGCCGAACCGCCGTTGGAACTGCGCGGACACGAATCTACTATCAGGATGATTCAATTTCACTCGGACAGTCATCTACTCGCTTCCGCGAGCAGCGATGAGACTATTCGGCTGTGGAATTTACGCGAGCTGTCGCCGGAGACCGCGCCGAATATCGAGCCTGTCGTCCTGCGCGGGCATACGGGAGAGGTCACTTCGGTAGTATTCACTCCGAATGGGGATAAACTAATCTCCGCCAGCTTAGATCAAACCGTAGGGGTGTGGGATATGGGCAAATCGCCCGGAGACAGGGAGGAAGTGCACGCGGCTAAAGACGAAGTTTGGGCGCTGGCTTTCGGCGCGCACGGGCGATTCGTAGCTTCGGGAGATAGCGCGGGGAACTTATGGCTGTGGGACACGAGCCAGCCGATTACCGCGTCGATGGTATTGAGCGAGGCGCACTCAGCTCTCATTTACTCACTACGCTTCAGCCCCGATGGGCAAATCCTCGCGTCGGGTGGAGATGATGAGGTTATCCAGTTGCGCGCTGTCGATGACCCCACCGGCGCGGTCAAAAAGTTGCAGGGGCACAAAGAGCGCGTGAGAATGATGGAGTTCACCGCCGATGGGCGTACGCTGGCTTCGGTGGGCAGCGATGGCACAGCGCGGTTTTGGGACGTGGGCGAGATCGTCTCGGAGACGATCACCGCGCGCGAGGTTATAACGGTTTACCGCGGGCTATACTCCCTATACGTCGCGTTCAGCCCCGACGAGCAGACTATCGCGGTCAGTGGCGAGGATGGCAGCATCATCGTCTGGGATATTGCCGCGCCGCGTTCGCCGATCACGCTGACCGGGCACGCGAATTGGGTGCGCGCCCTGGCGTTCAGCCCCGATGGCCAAATATTGGCGTCCGGCTGTGATGACGGGGTAATCAGCCTGTGGGATCTCAGCCAACCCGCTCCCGCGCCGACCACACTATCCGGGCATACTAGCAGCGTTAGAGATTTGAAGTTCAGCGCGAATGGTAGAATCTTAACTTCGGGCAGCGAGGATAAAACTGTCCGCTTATGGTTCGTGGAACCGAACAGTAACGCGCCGCCGCGCCAGTCTCCCATCATCCTGCGCGGCCAAAGCGGCGGCGTGCTGGCGGTGACGTTCAGTGAAGATGAGCGAGAGATAATCTCCGGCGGTGCGGACCAGAGCATTTTATCCAGAACGGTACACGCGAATGAGTTGGCGGAGCTGATTTGTGATAAGGTATGGCGCAATCTGACGCGCGGTGAATGGACACAGTTTGTGGGCGATCTGGAATATCAACTCACCTGCCCTGGCTTACCGGTGCCGGAGGAAGCGCATCCGTAAAGGCGCGGTTGAGGTGCAACGGAGAAAGTGTGACACACTTGGCAAGTGTGTCGTATCTTATAAGATAGGCGCACTCTTTATGGGTGCGCCTATCTTATTTGTGATAAATTTTCCATAATTTTGGTTATTCTTAAATCCGAAGATTTTTAATTATAGACGAATTGTGATATAATATCTTTTAAACAAATAAAATCCACAATAAGAGGGAGGATGACTCTCAAGCCGCGTCTGCTGGAGTGGGTTTTGGGCCAAATAGCTCTTGAAGCGAAGGAGGTGGTATTATGACCTGATTATGTGTGCGACAAAATGTTCTGTGATAGTTGAAGTCGCATCTACACTCGCGAAGATCACCTCCGATAAGTCAATCATCGTCGGTGGGGTTGCCCTTCATAAAGGTAGCCGCGATTTCGATAAATTGTTCGGGTAGGAAAACGGTTAAGGAGGAAAATAAAATGCGTAAGTCTATTTTGACCTTTAGCGCGATTTTGATTATATTAGTAGTAGTAACACCGCCTGTCGCGGCGGAACCTTTAGCAGATACTGGGTTATGGCACACCGTAAGTTATGGGGAAACACTGTATTCAATTGGTAGATGGTATGGCGTAAATCCCTATACTATCTGCCGCGCCAACAATCTTTGGAACTGTTCCCGTATCTTTGCCGGGCAAAAGTTGTGGATTCCAACTGGATACACATCTTCATACTCGACAACCTCGACAGAATGTAGATCTTATCATACCGTCAGTCGAGGAGAAACGCTATATGGCATAGCGCGGCGATATGGAGCAAGAGTACACAGCATCATTGCCGCGAATAACATTCGTAATCCTAACTTAATTCACCGCGGTAATCACTTCTGTATCCCTTATGAAGGAAGTACCATCGCAACCGTTCCGGCAGCACCACCTCAATCTGTCCCACCCACAAGTTCGCAGATGAAGCGTATCCAATTTCCAACTGGCGGTACATGGGAACAGGAAAATAGCTCGATCGCGCCTAACCAGACTCAAACTTACGTCTTGCGAGCTAACGCGGGACAGACTATGAGTGTTCATTTGCTAAACTGTGTGTGGTGTACCATAGGAATTCGCGGAGCAGATGGCGCGGTGTTGCTTTCAAATTATGACGGTGCCATTACTTGGGAGGGACAGTTGCCCTCTACACAGGATTATTATATCGACGTTGTTTCATTCATGTCTGAGGGGCACGCCAACTTCACTTTGCAAGTAGCCATCTGGTAGTATCGTAGGCATGAAATAGCAAGTCGATTACTCAGTTTTAAGAGCATCAGGTCAAATGCCTGATGCTCTTCGTTTTGTAGCCAACTACAGTGATCAATCCGTGCGCTGGCGCCGTGTTTCAAAGAAGAATGCGCGGCGCGCGATTTTATGCGTCTCTACAATACTCAAGCCCTACGCTGGCTGCTACCGATGAGTACTCCCTTCCTTGAATTAGAGGCGCGAACTCTTCGCGATGTGTACGACCACGTTCATTGTCGCTTAAGCACGCCCATAAAGGGTGCGCCTACAATGTAACCGCAGGCTTTACGCCTGCGCCGATCGCGCCAAGTGAGTAAGTTATTTAATTCGCGATCGTTATTTCCCACGAAGGGGAACAGTAATTGCCTTGAGGGTAAATAAAAAAAGGGGCAAGTCTGAGACTTGCCCCTACGCGGTTTCCCGGTTTATTTCAACGGAAACATTATCAACGTCTGCAACTGTTCGGGTGGCGTTTCCGATGGATCATTCAGATATGTTTCATACGCAACGCCCGCCGCCTCATAGCCATTCTCCTCAATCCATTTCATGAGCGCGTTGTATGCCGCCTCGACCTGATCATAGGGACCTATGTGCATACACGTCGCGAATTTCCCCGCTGGAATCTCGCTTGCCTGAATGTTCCCCTTACCAGCAAGTTTCTTTGCCACGGGGAACCCGATTTCGATGTCCAGGTCTTGCATATCCATGTTATAGTACGCGACGAACGGCGCTCCAGCTGGCTGTTCATCCAATTCGCACATATATTGCATAATCGCGCCGTAAGATTGCCCCAGCACCTGTGACAAATCCTGCACGGCTGACCGCATTCTAATCGCCAAGGTTGGCTGCACTGCTCGCTCTTTAAGTTCACATTTGTAATCCATTTCCTACACTCCTTCTTTTACTAAAAGATATAACAGACAGACATTAATAATTGTAGCACATATTTTCTGCCAGCGCAAATCGCGCAGTGCGACCATTCCACTCAAACCATCAATTGTGTGCTATATCATTTTATAGTACAATTATGTATCTTGAAGAAAGCAACTACCCCCGCGAACTTAAGACTTGTGGGAATGGCGTTAGTTGAGTTGTCACAATCAGCGAGGAGAAACACACATGAATGTATTAGATTTTCCCCCCATAGCCGCGATCAGGCGCAATCATGCCTTAGAACACGCGACGGTACATATCCTGACCGAAAGAAATCCCAATTTGCAACTGATAGGTAGATCGTCGTTGGGCGGTTTTGCCATTTACGGCAAAGTAGAAACCGCGGCGGTTGAAGATGCCGTGCATACCGCCATCGCGCGGTTGCAGGCGGGAGATACCCAACTGGCGGTACATCCCTTTTGCGGGACAAATGTACTGACGACCGGTTTATTGGCTGGATTGGCGGCGTTCGGAGTGACGCTCCGGCGCACCAAATCAAAGTGGGACAAGCTCCCCGATATGATCACTGCCGCCACGCTCGCCGCGCTAGTCGCACAACCGCTGGGCTTAATCATGCAATCCAAAGTCACCACATCGTCCGCAGTCGCGGGAACCCGCATCACCGCTATATCACACCACCAACGTGGGAACCTGATCATACATCGAATCAAGACCGCGTACGAGCGAACTGTAACATTGCTTTAATCTCCCACTATATAGTGGTAAAGAAGTAAGTGATAATGAATTCATTCATAATCTAAAAGCTACTTTAGTGCCCTTTGTGGTTAAATTGTTATCATTATGCTTATCGGAATCGATGCCAGCCGCGCCGCGCGCCCCGAACGCACCGGCACGGAAAACTACTCCCTATACCTCATTCGCGCCCTATTGGATCAAGATGACGAAAATCACTACCATTTGTATTTCAACTCCCTACCATCAGGCGCGAAAACTTTACCTCAATTATTTGGACAATCGCGCAACTACACCCCGCGCGTGATGCGCTTTCCGCGTCTCTGGACGCATTTCCGCCTCTCGTGGGAGATGGCGACGCGCCCGCCCGATGTACTCTTCGTCCCCGCGCACGTCATTCCCCTCATTCACCCGCGCCGCAGCGTCGTCACCGTGCACGATTTGGGCTATCTACACTACCCGCAAGCGCACACCGCGGGGCAGCGCTTGTATCTCGATTTATCCACGCGTTACAACGTCACCGCCGCCGCGCACGTTATTGCCGACTCGCAGCATACCAAAGATGACATCATCGCGCAATACGGCGCGCCACCGCAGAAAATCACCGTAGTTTATCCGGGACGCGATGAGATGCTGCACCCGGTCAACGCTCCCGACATCCTCACGCGCTATGGAATTGACCGCGAGTATATTTTGTACGTAGGCACATTGCACTCGCGCAAGAATCTGGCACGATTGATAGAGGCATATGCCCAGACTGCCGCCGATGTCCAACTAGTACTCGCGGGAAAAAAGGGATGGCTGTACGACGAGATTTTTCGCCGCGTAGCCGATTTGGATTTGACCGACCGCGTGATCTTCACCGGCTACGTCCCCAATACAGACCTACCCGCGCTGCTCACCGGCGCGCGCGCGTTGGTGCTCCCCTCACTTTACGAAGGCTTCGGTTTCACCCTGCTCGAAGCGATGACCTGCGGGACACCGGTAATCTGCTCGAACGTTTCATCGCTCCCCGAAGTCGCGGGCGACGCGGCGATATTGGTAAATCCACATAATACCACAGAGATCGCGACCGCGCTGGAGCGGGTGTTGCGTGATGAAAATTTACGCGCAAAACTGCGCGAGCGCGGCTTCGCGCAAATCAGGAGGTTCTCTTGGGAAAAATGCGCCGCACAGACGCGGCAAATCCTCACATCAATATCTTAGGCATACGCGTGGATAATGTCACTTACGAAGATACATTACGCCGCGTAGGTGAGTTCGTGTGCGACGGGACACCGCGCCAGATCGCGACGGTTAATCCAGAGTTCATCATCATCGCGCAAGACGACGCCGAATTTCGTGATATACTTGGCAAAACCGCGCTCAATATTCCCGATGGTATAGGCTTACTCTGGGCGGCGCGCGTATTGGGCAAACCGTTACAAGAACGCGTCGCGGGGGTCGATACCACCGAGCGCATCGCGGAGTTGGCAGCCCAGCGCGGTTATAGGCTATTTTTGTTGGGGGCACAGGAAGGGGTCGCGGCGAAAGTGGCGCAAATCTGGCGGGCGCGCTATCCTGAAATAAATATCGCGGGGGTATACGCCGGTTCACCGGCGGCGGAAGAGGAGACTGAAATCGTGGAGATGATTCGCGCCGCTGCGCCGGATATTCTGTTCGTCGCCTACGGTTGTCCCAAACAGGACAAATGGATCGCGCGCAATCAGGCGAAAATCGGGGTACCGCTCACGCTGGGGATAGGTGGCGCGTTCGATTTTATCTCCGGCAGCGCAGTGCGCGCGCCGGTGTGGGTGCAGAGTTTGGGCTTAGAATGGCTGCATCGCTTGTACCGCGAGCCTTGGCGCTGGCGGCGTATGCTACGCCTGCCGCGGTTTATGTGGCTGGTATTGATGAGGCGCGTAAGTGC
>CAZSIG010000045.1:0-12978 GCA_964606195.1 uncultured Anaerolineales bacterium | reverse complement strand
CGCGATACCAGTTAGGATCGGTATTCGACCGACGGTGCGCGTAGAGGGCATGGGCATCGGTCAATTCCGCGACTAGACAAGCTAACCCCGAGGTGTATTCCTCTTCCTCTTTCGGCTTCCCTTTGCGCATGTGAACCGCGCCATGCGGCGCGGAGAGCAACACATCTATTCGGCCGGGGATATACTGGAACGTAGGCTCGTTATCCGCGGGTGGTTCCTGATAAAGTACGTTCGCGTCCAACTCGACCAGCCGCCTGAGCAGCGCGGTGCGTTTCGTCATGGGCTATTCTACTCCGATTTGGGGCAAAAGGCAAAGTATCGGAACTTTTTCAAAGCGCGGGACTGGTTCAGTTGAGGGCAATAATTTTACCACAGAGACGCAGAGAACGCGGAGTTCTACTCACGTTGATCACGCTTATTACTCGTCAATAGAGGTCATTCATCTCAATCTCTGCGCTCTCCGCGTCTCTGTGGTAGAATAAATCTTTTTGCGTAAGTCCTATATTGCTCACCGTCTGAGTTTATGTTACACTTATTGTCATTGTGGAACTCAACCGTGCTTTGCTTAAGCTAGTTTTAGGTCTCGCGGTGCTCTTTATATTCGCAAAATCGCGCCATGTCATCGAAGCATCGGGTAGCACGCCAACTGTGCTCATCACCGCGTTGTATTACGATGGTTATGCCGCCAACGATTATGACGAAGCTGTCCAATTGAGTAACGTTATCTCCGTGCCAGTGGACATAACCGCGTGGCGCATCTCCAGTGACGGCAACGCGGTGACTTTCTCACAAGTAATGCTCGAACCGTACCAATCGATTTGGTGTGCGCGCCGCGCCGATGCCTTTGCGCGAGCCTTCGGTTTTCTGCCCGACTACGAATACGGCGGAGACTCCGTCGCGGAGGTGCCCGACCTGCACGGTGATATACCTCAATTTGGCAACGGTGGAGATGAATGTCTGTTGGAAAACGCGACGGGAGAAATCGTTGACGCGGTGGTATATGAAATGCGAGAAGAAGGAGATAGTTGGCAGGGCGCGGGGATTCAGCCGTATTCCGGTTTCAGGCAGGAGGGGCAAATTATCTATCGCAGGCGCGATCAGACTACTGGCGCGGTCGTTGACGATACTGATACCGCCGCAGATTGGGCACAGCATCCTGCCGATCCAATCGATGGGCGCAAAGTTTTATATCCCGCCTGGCACCTCGATGAGTTCTTCCATACTTACCGCGTCACTGAGACGGCGCGGCTGAGAGTTCTCGTCGCGCCCGACAATTTATTCGATGGGATAGCCCAAGAGTTGACGCGCGCCACAGATAATATCAAAATCGAGGCGTACACCTTCGAGAGCGCGGAGTTGTGTCAGATTATCACTGAGCAGTTGACAGCAGGCGTTTCTGTCACTATGTTGTTAGAGGGCGATCCCGCGGTAGAGGGTATCACCGATCAAGAATTGTGGATTCTGAACGAGATAGCCGCGGCGGGTGGGCAGATCGAATTCATGTATGGGGACAACGCGGTGGATATTCCACCGCGCTATCGTTACCAACATGCCAAGTACATCATCGTGGATGACCGCGTCGCGCTCATCGGCTCGGAAAATTTGGGGTACAATGCCATGCCCGCCGACGATAAAGCGGATGGCGCGACGTGGGGACATCGCGGACTCTATCTCGTCACCGACGCGCCGGGGGTGGTGGGGCATTTGCGGCGTATTTTCATACTGGATCGCCAATACTCCGATATCGTCGCGTGGGGAACGGCACCATTCACGCTAACATATCCCGTCACGCCGACTTATTCGCCTGAGGGATGGTCATATCCGCTGCAATTCACCGCGCCATTGGAGATTACCGGCACTTTCGCCTTCGAGGTTGTGCAATCTCCCGAAAACAGCTTGCGTGACCGCGACGCCCTGCTCGGGCTGATCAATCGCGCCGAAATGGGCGACGTAGTCTACGTGGAGCAAATGTACGAACACCGCCATTGGAACCAGGTTGCGGGTTATGAGGATGCCAATGGCAATCCGCGCTTAACGGCGTATATCAATGCGGCGAGACGTGGGGCGCAAGTGCGCGTGTTATTGGACGCATATTACGATGATGCTAATGATGATGATAGCAATTTCGCAGCTTGTTATTATTTGAACGAGGTGGCACAAGTGGAGGAACTAGACTTAGCTTGTCGACGCGGCAATCCGACCGGCTTAGGTATTCATAATAAAATGGTATTGGCGCATATCGCGGAGCGCGGGTATGTTCATGTGGGAAGTATCAACGGGACGGAGAATTCTAACAAGTGCAACCGCGAGGTCGCGCTGCAAGTTCAGGCGGACGCGGCTTACGATTATCTTGCCGCGATGTTCGCTTATGATTGGGAGAGTTCGTATTTTAGGGTGTATTTGCCCGTGATGTGTGGCGGTTAGCTTTCAGCCATCTAATTTTTTGCCACTAATTGCACGAATTTTCGCTAATTCCTTGTCTTTTCGCGTTAATGGGACTGGTTCAGTTGGGTTGGCTATAGATCACGAATAACCCAAATGACCAAATTACGCGCATTTTCTTGCTTGTTTATTCGGGCTATTCGTAAATTCGCGACATTCGTGATTAAATCGCGGGGGATTCCTCAAAATCCAATTGAACTGAACCAGTACCGGAGCGTGTGCAGGGATAAAAATACACCGAAGTTACGTAAGTTATAGCTGATTGAACCGCGCTTAGCGACACTCATACGCGGGCATAGAGGGGACGCAATTAAAGAAGAATAAAGGGAAGCGTGAGGTTTGACAAAAACCTAGTTTTTTGTTATCCTTATGAGCTAACGAGTCAGTAGGGTAAGTACCTAATGTAAAGGAGAAACTGAATGGCAGATTCTGGCAAGGAAAAAGCTTTGGAAACTACTATAGCGCAGTTGCGCAAGCGATTTGGCGACGGTACAATTATGAAGTTGGGCGACGCGCCAAACATGAACATCAACGCGATTTCTACTGGCTCCATCAGTTTAGATTTGGCACTGGGAATCGGCGGGGTGCCGCGCGGTCGCGTGATAGAGATTTACGGCCCCGAATCTTCAGGGAAGACAACGCTCTGTCAACATATCGTAGCCGAAGCGCAGAGAGCGGGCGGCTTGGCAGCGTTCGTCGATGTGGAACACGCTTTAGATCCCACATACGCGGCGCGGTGCGGTGTGGATATAGAGAATTTGTATATCTCTCAGCCGGACACCGGTGAACAGGCGTTGGAGATCGCGGAGGCACTAGTGCGCAGCGGGGCGATGGATGTGGTGGTGATTGACTCGGTCGCGGCGTTGGTGCCGCGCGCGGAAATTGAAGGAGACATGGGCGATCCCCACATGGGATTGCAGGCGCGCTTGATGTCACAGGCTCTCCGCAAATTGGCGGGCGCGATAAAACGCTCAAATACCTCTGTGATTTTCACCAATCAGTTGCGAATGAAGATCGGCATTGTGTTTGGCAACCCGGAGACAACGACGGGGGGACGCGCTTTGCGGTTCTACGCGTCGGTGCGGTTAGATATGCGGAGCATACAGGCAATCAAAGAGGGGAAAGATGTCATTGGAAATCGAATTCGCGTTAAGGTGAGCAAGAACAAGGTCGCGCCACCTTTCAAGGTCGCGGAATTTGATGTGATGTATAACGAAGGGATTTCCAGAGCCGGAGATATGTTGGATTTGGGCGTGGATATGGATATAATAGATAAACGCGGGTCTTACTATTCTTACGGTGAGGAGAGATTGGCGCAAGGACGCGAGAATGCCAAGAATTATTTGAAGGAAAACCCCGCGTTGTTGTTCGAGATAGAGAACCGAATTCGCGAGCACGCGGGATTACCGCTCAAAGACACGGATTTGGCGGCATTAGAAGAAGAAACTGAATTGGACATCGAAGAAGAAGTCGAAATAGAAGAGGATCAAATAGAAGAAGAAAACGAAGAATCTACTGAAGATTCTGAATGAAGATCAACGAACTGTAATTTTTCAAAGGTCATAGCTATTTACACGTCCTTTTAGACTAAAGTCGGATATTTTTAGACGTGTAGGGCTGTTGAGGAAAAGCGGATTGGTTTTACCCAGAGAGCCGATAGGTTTTCTGTTATGGATTTACATACATTGGTAAATGATTATTTAGGAATGACGCGATGAGTAGAATTACTCAGGTGTTAAGATATTATAATAAGTAGTCAAACCAGTGCATTTTACGATTTCGCGGCGCGTTAAGCGTGTTGTTTGTTACGTGGTATTCCAAATTCGTCTTTGTTATCCCCCAACAACTCATCAATTTTACAAAAGACTGGTATTTTCCAGTACTTTGGATTCTCTAATTAGCTATGGCTGTTCATAAGCTGTAGCTAATTTTTTTATGGAGAAACGAGCGAAGACCGAGCAACTACGCGGAAAAATTACAGCCATAAAAATTCAAGCAAAAAACAAGCGAAGGGTCAGCATATTTCTTGATGGTGAGTATGCTTTTGGGGTGCAGATAGCGGTCGCGACACATTTGTCTCGCGGACAAACATTGACGGAGAAAGATGTCACGGAGTTGCTTCAGCAAGACGAAGTATCGCGAGCATATCATAAGAGCTTAAACTTTCTGGCATATCGAACTAGAAGTCGTCAGGAGATAACTAGATATTTACAAAAGAAAAATTTCTCGGAAATTGCTATCGCGGAAGTTTTAGAAAAATTGGTTTCGTTGGAGTTGATAGATGATGCCGCGTTCGCTCGGCAATGGGTAGAAAATCGCGAAAGCTTCAAACCGCGTTCGAGACGGGCGTTACGTTATGAACTTCGCCAGAAAGGCATTTCCGATCATATCATTGATGAGGCGGTAGAGGACATAGACGAAGAAGATAGCGCATACCGCGCCGCGAAAAGATGGGCAGAGCGAAAGGCGCATCTGGATTGCAATACCTTTCGTCGCAAATTGTGGGGTTATCTCCAACGTAGGGGTTTTGGTTATTCGGTGATTAAGAAGTTAGTTGAGCAACTTTGGCAAGAGGTGACCGCGGAGGCGGTTGAGTAGAAAAAAGCTGTTCTGATGAAGAAGTTACTATCTTAATCCCTGTATTAATTTAGAATATGGTTTTAGAGGAGCTTAATACTCAGGCAGAACTGTTCGACGAGTATTTTCCCTCAGCAGGATTGTACCTCCCGCGTTCCATTAGTTGGGACAGTTAAGGAAGGGAGGGATAGCTTCATAAACATATGAGGCTATCAATTGCACCTTAAAAATAGAATAAAGAAAGAGAGGTAAGAATACAGATATGCATGGTCAAATTATTTTGATCTTGATTGGCTATGTTGTTGTGGGGGTATTGGCGGCTGTTGGTGGTTATTTATTCAAGCGGTACCGCGCAGAACCGATTATCAAGGCGGCGGAGGCGGAAGCAGAGCGCTTGGCAATGGAGGCACAAACCGCGTATAAGGAGAAGATCCTCGCGGCGAAGGACGAAGCCTTGCAGTTGCACGAGAGGGCAGAGAAGGAGATCAATCAACGTCGGCAAGAGTTACAACGACAGGAACAACGTTTGCAAAACCGCCGCGAAGACGTGGATAACAAGCGCGAAGCCCTCGAACGGAGATCGAAAAAGCAGGATCAGTTGCAGAGCAGGTTAGATCAAAAGCAGAACGACATTGATAAGCTGTATGGACAGCAACAAGAAGAACTACAACGTGTCGCGAGTTTAACTCGGGAAGAGGCCAAGGAAGAGCTTTTGCGTAAAGTTGAGGAAGAGACACGTCAAGATTCTGCGCGAGTGATAAGAGAGGTTGAAGCTCAGGTCAAAGAAGAGGCGGAGAACCGCGCTAGAGAGATTATTGTTACAGCGATTCAACGCTGTGCCAGCGATCAAGTGGCGGAATCCACAGTATCTTCCGTTCCACTGCCCAGCGACAATATGAAGGGACGCATTATCGGGCGCGGAGGACGGAATATTCGGGCAATCGAGAATCTAACCGGGGTAGACTTAGTGGTGGATGATACTCCTGAAGCGATTATAATCTCTAGTTTTGATCCGGTACGACGAGAGATTGCGCGAATAGCTTTAGATAAGCTAATTTTAGATGGGAGAATTCACCCGGCGCGTATCGAGGGGGTAGTGCAGAAGGCACAAGAGGAAGTGGATAAGGTTATCATTCAAGAGGGAGAAAACGCAGTTTACGAGCTAGGTATACGCGGTTTTCCGCAGGAACTTATTCGCTTGATCGGCAGATTGAAGTATCGGACTAGTTACGGTCAGAACGTCTTGTTGCATTCTATCGAAACCGCGAAGCTGGCGGCGATGATCGCGGCTGATTTGAAAGCCAATGTTCAGGTGGCGAAGGAAGCCGCGTTGTTGCACGACTTGGGCAAAGCGATAGATCACGATGTTGATGGTCCCCACGCCATAATTGGGGCGGATACTGCTAAGAAGATGGGCGTGTCGCCGATTGTGGTAAACGCCATCGCGGCGCATCACGGTGAGGCGGAACCCCAAAGCATGGAAGCGATCATTGTATCCGCGGCGGATGCGATTTCTGGAGCACGCCCCGGAGCGCGGCGGGAATCTTTGGAGAGATACATCAAGCGGATTACCGCGCTAGAGGATCTGGCACAGTCTTTCTCCGGCGTCAAACAAGCTTATGCGATCCAAGCCGGGCGCGAGATTCGGATTATAGTTAAACCTGATGAAGTTGATGATTTAGCAGCTATTCAATTATCCAAATCTGTAGCGGGATCAGTGGAAGAGCAACTGGAATATCCTGGACAGATTAAAGTGACAGTTATTCGGGAAACCCGTGCTGTAGGTTATGCTAAGTAGCGAGCGTGGCGAAAGCGCGATTATGCTATCGCCATTTTAAGTAAAGTCTCAAAGGTAGATACAAACAAGGAGGACGATAATGATGGACATGGAGATAATTAAAGTATCAGGCAGGTCTAGGGCTACAGCGGTAGCTGGGGCAATCGCGGGAGTAGTGCGCGAGGAAGGACATGCAGAGGTGCAAGCAATTGGCGCCGGTGCAGTCAACCAAGCGGTCAAAGCAGTGGCGATTGCGCGAAAGTATTTGGCTCTGGATGGATTAGATGTGATTTGCGAACCTTCTTTCGTAGAGGTTATGATAGAAAATCGCGAACGCACTGCCATCAGGCTGGTCGTTGAACCGCGGGATAGACTCGTGATAGATGATATCAAAGCGGGCAGGATTTCGATTCAGCGCGACCGAGGAGAGACAGATACCTTTGAAGAAGAATCAGACGAATTCTAGAACCTAGCTTTGGACTAAAGCTTACGCGATTTAATTTTTAGCACCGAAAGCTCAGTAGTTTTACATGCTTGACAGGTAACTGAGAGTATGTTATAATGTCTCGCGTCTATACTGACCTATAGTAAATAGGTTTACCAAACTTTTTGATGAACCTTAGAAAGGAAACAACATGGAGATAATTAAGGTTTCTGGTAGTTCACGTTCAACTTCGGTTGCCGGAGCAATAGCTGGTGTAGTCCGGGAGCAAGGACATGCTGAAGTCCAAGCCATCGGGGCTGGCGCGGTGAATCAAGCTATCAAAGCGGTGGCGATCGCCCGAAAATTTCTGGCTCAAGACGAGTTAGAAGTGATATGTCTTCCCGCGTTTGTGGAAGTGGATATCGACGGGCGAGAGCGTACAGCGGTTAGATTGGTGGTAGAACCGCGCGATGAACATGTGGTCGAGGATATTCAGACCGGTCGCATTGTAATTGATAGATATAGAGGAGGGGAACAAGAGGAAGAGACAGTTACCTCGATCTTCTGATCAGGAGTAACTGTTAAGTGCCTTAATCACTAACGCGTCGTTCAGTTTTACTGGACGACGCGTTTTTTGTTTAGGCATCACCTCTGGCAAGTAATGGTTAAATGGTAAGTGCTAATTCGGGCGAGACTTCCGAAGTTTCGGAAAACTTCGGAAGTCTGAACGGCGCGGCTTGGAACTCATTTTACTTGTGCGCTGTTGAATTTTGAAGTACAATTATAAATATTGATATGAGGACGATTGTTTCCTCGCGACACAAATTGGTGCTAAGATTTATGGGTAAGATGCAATCGCTCCAGCAGCAGTTACAAGAGTTAGAAACCGCGCTGGATAGGGCTAATCAACTCAAAGAGGAATATAACCGCCGTGGACAACAGGTCGTACAAGCCAACCGCTTGGCGCGGCTCATGTACGCTACGCAGGAATATGACGCGGTGTTGCTAATCGCGGCGCGTAGTTTGTCGCGTATCTTCTCAGTTGACTATTACTCATTGCTGATATTGAGTACGGAAGTTGATGGACGACGCGTCATAGCCGATTACCGCCCTGCGGAGGACAATCGAGTACAGGTCAGCAAGCAGCGCGTGGAAGATGACTCCTCTTTGCTGCGACAGCTCCTGGCTCAACATCAGTCTAAGCTAGTGACCGTCTTATCTGATGAATTATTGACCGCGTCTTGGAACCAGGGAGAAAAGGCTGATATACAGTGTGCCTTGCTAGTGCCGTTGATGTCGGGAACCGGAATTCTGGGCTGTCTGCGCTTAGGAAGCTCTGATGGCGCGGAATCTTTTTCTAATTGGGAACGACAGTTAGCACAGAGTGTAGCAGGGCAGATCGCGACCGCGCTCGACAGCGTACAAACGTTAGACCGCGCCCGGCAGGTGGATCGCTTAGAGCTATTGAACGATATTGGACAGGCGGTCAATCTCAGTTACAATCTGGATCACGCACTTAATCAGGTGACGGAGAGGTTAGCGCGATTTCTGAGTATGAGTGACGCGGTAGTGTTATTATGGCAGCAAGATGGGCATTTCACCTGTAGACCGACGGGACGCTATATTCGGCACGATTTTCGCGATATTAGCAACTATCATCTACAACTTCTAACTGGTGAAAAACTGACCGCGCTTTACCAACTCTTTCAAAGAGGGGTAACGATGGTCTATGAGAACATAGAACATGATCGTACAGTGCCCTCTGTCTTGCGACGGCTGCTGAAACGGTGGCGGTGGGAGTCGGTGATCGCGGTGGGAGTTTTAAGCGGCGCGAAGTTGGTAGCAACATTGATGTTAGGTACTCAACGAGAGGGTCATACTTTCAGCCCCGAAGATATCGACGCGGTGCAGGCTTGTACTTCGCATATTGCGGCTGTACTGTATCGTCAACATCTGGAAGAGTGCCAACGCGCTATGGCAGAGACGCGGCGCGAACCTGAGGAAAAATCGCTGAACGCGCAACGGTTGAAATTGTTGTACGAAATCACACAGGCGATCAACTCCAGTCTCGATTGGAAACAGGTCACGGACATCACCGCGAAAATACTCAATAAGCTATTTAAAGTGGAAGCGGGTTCATTGCTATTGTGGAACGAAGAGACGAACGAGATGACCTTCGAGATGACGTTGAACGAGCCACCGGAGGGCCTCACTTCGTTCAAATTGAAGATGGGGCAAGGGATCGCGGGGTGGGTAATGCAAACCGGTAAGCCGGAGTGCGTCAACGACGTTCGAGCAGATTCGCGGTTCTACAGTGAAATAGACCAAAAAGGAGGCTTTGAGACTCGCTCCATCCTTTGTGTGCCGATAGTGAAAAAGACACAAACCATCGGCGTATTGGAACTGATTAACAAGCTGGATGGAGATTTCACCAAAGAAGAGGAAACCCTGTTGGCATCGATAGCCGCGTCCATTTCGACCGCGCTGGATAATGCGCGGTTGTACCACAACCTTGAAGAGATGCTGGAGAAGCAGCAGCACATGCAGGAGAAGTTAGTGGACGCAGAACGGAAGATCGCGGAGGGGCAATTCGCGCTTTCTATTGCCAGCGAGATTAAGGATCCGGTGCAACTTATTCAAGGCAGCCTCTCGTTGGCTTTGGAACGAGGCGGGCGCGGTTCTGAGCTGGAGCGCTATATCAATTTGTGTATGCAGGAGACTGAACGCATAGTTTCTATAGTTGAGTGGTTGAGTATATATTCTGAAGTAGTCCCCGAAGATCGACGCGAGGAAGTCGAGTACGAGATACCGGAATAAACTAAGGGCTGATTTCTTGCCACTAATTTCACGAATTACACTTATTTTTGCTATTTCGGGTTAAGAGACTGGTTCAGTTGAGTTAGCTATAGATCACGAATAACCCAAATGGCCAAATTACGCGAATTTTCTTGCTTTTTTATGCGGGCTATTCGTAAATTCGCGACATTCGTGATTAAATCGCGTTGGTTTATCCAAAATCCAATAGAACTGAACCAGTGCTGATTTCTTCTTTTGACCACGCGAAATCCAAAAAGATCAAATTACGGTACCGGGCATATAAATTTTCCCCAGACGCATTAAAGGAGGAAGAATGTCTGCAGAAGCGAATTCTTCACAGGAGAAAGAGGCTCAAGAGGCGCGAGAATATAACGAGCGCGGTTTACAACAATACGAACGGTGGGAGATGAATGAAGCGATTAACAGTTTCAAGCGCGCCATAGAGTTATCTCCCCAAAATCCAGATTATTCCCTGAACATAGCGCGCGCCTTGACGCGATTGGGGAAATATGAAGAGGCATTACGCGCCCTGGCGGAATTCATCTATTATGAAAGTAATGAGGAACTGGTAGAGCGATTTAAACAGATGTTCTCTAACCGCATGGACGAGGTTGAACGGTTGCTGACGCACCACATGGCAGAAAAGGGAATGCCTATTGAGGAGATCGGGGCAGCCGTGCAGATGTGGTTCGAGTTTCGTATCGCGACGGGGCGCAAGTCGATCGACGCGGAGGGGGAAAACAGCAGCGGTTGGGCAGCAGCCATCGATTACACTGTACGCAAAGTAAATTTTCACAAGGCTATTCTGACTGAGTTAGCCGAGTTGTATGAAATAGAAGAGATGGAGATTCGCGAGCGCTATGAGGAATTAGTGGAGACATTGGATATCATGCCCTGTGATTATCGCTACTTCCGCAGACCTAAGAACCCCCTCGACAAATTGGTGGAAGCCGCGGCGATGCTGGAAGAGTTGGAAGAGAAATTCCGCGAGATGTAAATCTTTGATATTGATATGACAAAGGGCTACTGTGAGATGCAGTAGCCCTTTTTGATTTGCGTAAATAGTTATCATACGCGTTCATAAAATATCATTCGCGGTATATTATACCTTAATAGCCTCTGTGGTCGCTATGATTAAACTATTTCTATCTTCGCGGTACTTTGTGTTATAATCAGGACTTACGCAACTTCGGGGTATTTTTTACCGCCGAGCACGCGGAGAGCGCAGAGTTTTGGCTATAAATCTTTTCTACCTGAGAAATATGACCTCACATGACCGGCGGTGATCGCGTATGCTGGGAGCAAAATCATTCCTTTAAGAAATCTCCGCGTCCGTCGTTTATCCCCGCACGGAGACGCGCTCTGCGGTAAATTGTAGTGCGATTTTGCGTAAGTCTTAAACTAAACGACGCGTTTCCTATTTTTTCAAAACGCGAAGCATACTATTTGATAATAGTTATTGATTTTATTTCATTATTGTGTTATACTATCACTAATCTAAATGGAATGGAGGTATAACCAATGACGAATTTAATCGGTACAATCGCGCCAAGCATGAAGTTCCTGCTGATGGGCGCGTTATTCGGGGGATCAGTCTTAAGCACGCTGTACTTCAATTTCGCGAGAACTGCAACGCCCGTCTCAAATACGGCGGATAAAGTCGCGATGCTGCCCGCTGAAACCGCATCATCGAGCGAACTGAGAACCGCGACCTTCGCGTTGGGGTGATTCTGGGGACCAGACTCCCGGTTCGGGAGCCTACCCGGAGTTGTAAGTACAAGTGTCGGCTACGCGGGCGGAGCGAAGAGTAATCCTACTTACTACAGTTTGGGCAATCACTCGGAGACAATCCAAATCAAGTATGATCCTGCAGAAATCTCCTACGCGAAGTTGCTTGACATCTTTTGGGACAGTCACAACCCTACGCGTCCCTCTTGGTCGCGCCAGTACGCGTCGATCATCTTTTACCACGACGACGAACAGAGAAGGTTGGCAGAGGAAACTAAAGGACGCGAAGAGATCAAACGAGGCGAGATTTTCACGGAGATCGTTCCTACTTCGCGGTTCTACTTGGCTGAGGCTTATCATCAGAAATATCGGCTGCAACAATCACAATCGCTGGTAAACGCGTTTCGCGCTATTTATCCCAACGACAATGAGTTTCTATACACCACCGCCGCGGCGCGCGTGAACGGCTATCTCGGCGGGCATGGCATATACCAAACGTTGAAAGCGGAGCTGGACGAGCTTGACTTACCGGCTGAGAAGCGCGAGAAATTGTTAGAAGCTGTACGCAGCTTAAGCTACCGCTAATCGTGGACAGTGTAGGTAGAGTAGTAGTTAAGGTGCGACGCACTTTCCCTTTTCGAGAACAGCGCGTTGCACCTTCAATAGATTAAGGAGGCAAAAAATGACACAATTGACTGATCAGAAATGTATGCCGTGCCAAGAGGGCGCGGCAACGGTATCGAAAGATGAAATCGAAGAATTATTGGCGCAGATACCCGAATGGGAAATCATCGAACGCGCGGGCATCAAACAACTGCGCCGCGTCTTTAAGTTCAAGAACTTCGCCCAAGCGTTGAAATTTACCAACAAGGTGGGCGAATTAGCCGAAGCGGAAGGGCATCACCCCGCGATATTGACCGAATGGGGCAAGGTAACGGTTACTTGGTGGACGCACGACATCGGCGGACTGCACCGAAACGATTTCGTCATGGCGGCAAAAACCGATAGGACTTACCAAAATTCAGAATAATTTCACCGCCGAGAGCGCGGAGAACGCGTAGCTTTCTGGATAGTTTTCTATCGCTCCGCGAATATGGCTTTTAATGAATGCTTATGATCGTGTATGATCCTTGCTGTCTAACTGTTATGTTCGGGCTGCGATGAGCGTACTTTAATTTCGCTCTAAGCCCCCGTCGCGGGGGCGGCTGCGGCA
>CAZSIG010000044.1:0-13443 GCA_964606195.1 uncultured Anaerolineales bacterium | reverse complement strand
GCGCGGTGTCTTAATGGAGAGATATTTATGAAGTCTAATCTGGTGGGCTTTTTCGCTAACAGTTTACAACGCAAGTTGATGTTGGCGATTACTGTTCTGGTAACGGTAGTTATGGGCGTCGTCGGTATTTATTGGGTCAATAGCCAGCGGCAGAATGCCTCCGCGGAGTTAGCGGCGCGGGCGACGCAGATGGCGGGGCTATTAGGGAAAACTCTCGCCGGGCCTTTATGGGATATTGAGTTGAGAGCGATTCAAGAGCAGCTTGATGCGGTTATGGCTGATCCAGAAGTCTTTTCTGTGGCTCTTTATGAGCCGGGGGCTGACCAGCCTCTGGTAATGAATAACCGCGAGGGGCAAGTGCTGGATCCCATCGAGCGGGAATCCGCTGTAGTCTACAGGCGCGAACAACTGGAGCAGGTGGTCGAGGTCGGAACAGTGCGCATTGTCTATACGCGGCAGTATATGTATCAGGAGCTGATGCAAACGCAATTATTGGTGGGAGTAGTCATCTTGGCGTTAGTGGTGGCGTTATTCGGCACCACTAACATCTTGTTGCGACGTATGGTGCAGAAACCGGTGCAGGAATTAGTGAATATGACGAGTAGCATAGCCGGGGGGGCACTTGAATCCAGAATACAGGTCACCTCTTCTGATGAAATAGGGCAACTGGCGCGCTCTAGCAACCGCATGGCGGAGCAGTTACAGAGTTCGCGTCTGGAATTACAGAACTTGATAAGCAATCTGGAACAACGCGTGGCGGAGCGTACGGCTGATTTGGAGCACCGCGCGGGACAGCTTCAGGCGGTGACGGAGGTATCGCGCGCGGTAGGGAGTATTCTGGATATAGATGAATTGTTGAATACGGTGGTCAACACCGCGCGCGAACGATTTGAACTGTACTACGTGGGTGTGTTTTTGGTGGACGATGCGCGCGAGTACGCCTGGCTGAGGGCGGGAACTGGAGAAGCGGGAAAAGAGATGCTGGCGCGTGAACATAAACTCGCGGTCGGGGGCACCTCTATGATTGGCTGGTGTGTCGAGCATGGACAGGCGCGTATCGCGCTGGATGTCGGTGAGGAAGCGGTGCGGTTTCAGAATCCATTGTTACCGGACACCCACTCGGAGATGGCGTTGCCTTTGACTACTCGCGGTGAGGTCATCGGGGCGTTGACGGTGCAGAGCGATCAATCTCAGGCTTTCAGTGAGGATGATGTCGCGGTTTTGCAATCGATGGCGGATCAGTTGGCTAACGTGATCGGTAATGCGCGGTTGTACGAGGAAGCGCAGCGGATGTTATCGGAAGCGGAGCGGGCACAGCGGCGCTATCTGCAAGAAGCCTGGGATGTCTTTACCCGTGAACAGGAGGAGGCTACTGGCTATCTAATTGAGCCGCGCGGCGCACGAGTTGCCAATGATCTGTGGACTCCGGAGATACAACAGGCGTTCGCCGAGCAAAGTTTGGTTCAGGCGAATGATGGCGGAAAACGCGCGGCGTTGGCGGTGCCATTAAGATTGCGCGATGAGATGATCGGTGTACTCGATTTATATCAGGAGGGTACCAAACGAGAGTGGTCTGACGATGAACAGGCGTTAGTGGAAGTGGTGAGTGAGCAGTTAGCGTTAGCACTGGAGAACGCGCGCTTGTTCGACCGCACACAAAGCGCGCTATCGTTGTCCGAACGGCTGTACGAAGCGAGTCGTAAGATCGCGGAGGCGCGCGGAGAGGCGCAGATCTATCAAATATTGCTGGAGGAATATGCCTGGTATGCCGCAGCAGACCGCGTGACCTTGATGTTAGCGGTCCCCGAACAGATTTTCCCACCGGAGTATCTCGAAGTGATTCTGGCTTGGGATAAAGATTTGGGCATTGATGAAAGCGTAGCGGGGATGCGCTATTCTACAGAGCAATTTGCTATAGTTAACGCGTTGCCCACTTCTGGGGGCGAACCGAAGTTAACTCATGATGTGGCGACCGATCCTGAAGTTGATGAGGAGGTACGGCGCGTCTTGTTAGAGCAATTGGGCATTAGATCGGTGGGCATTATTCCACTGGTAAGTGGTACGGTGTGGTTTGGGATAATGATGGTGCAAAACAGGCAGGTACGGGAATTCGGGGAAGAGGAGTTACGTTTTTATCGTTCGTTGGCTGACCGCGCCGCGGCAACACTACAGACGCAACGACTGTTACAGACTACGACGCGCAGAGCTCAACGCGAACGCTTAGCGCGTGAGATCGCGACGAAGATACGCGAGTCCGCTGATATGGATGTGATCATGCAGACCGCGGTGGTAGAGTTGGGGAGAGCATTGGGGGCGCGCACCTTCATTGAGTTAGGAACTCGGGCGGGAAATGATTAGGGCGTGATCGCGCGAAAAAATGGGAGAGGACTTACGCAAAGTGCGTAGTGATTAACCGCGGAGAGCGCAAAGGACGCGGAGAAGAATCAGGAGAAATCATTTTTTACTGGCATAGGCGGTCATAAGCGTTCATTGAATATTATATTCGCGGCACACTAAAAAATTAACTAGAAAACTCTGCGCCCTCGACGGTAGATTTTTTTGAATCTGTGTCAGTACTGTTTATTCTCTATAACCGCGGGTGTTTACTAGGCTAGGAGCGAAGCGATGATAAACCGACTACTTGAGCGACAATTAAAGAAATTTAGGCTTGATTACGATACCCCTCCAGACGCGAAGACCTGGCGCGAGTTTTTGGATAAGGTCGGGCACGCCTACGAACAGGCGGATCAAGATCGGAATTTGTTAGAGCGTTCTCTTACTATTTCATCCCGCGAGATGCGCGAACTTAATGAGGAATTGGAGCAGCGGGTCATAGAGCGCACAGAGGCGTTGCGAGAGAGCGAGCGGCGGCTGCGCGCACTTTTCGAAAGCTCTCCAGATGCCATTTTCGTCGAAGATCTAGAGGGGAATGTTTTGGACGTGAATTATGCCGCGTGTCGTTTGCATGGCATGGAACGCGATGAGCTAATCGGCAAAAATGTGGCGGAGCTTGTTCCCCCCGAACGGCGCGAGCAGCTATTCGGTGATTTTCAGGCGCAGATTTCGGGAGATGTGAATCGCTTGGAGAGCGTTAGCTGGGCTAAAGATGGGCGCGCCATTCCGGTAGAGATTAGTATCAACCAAATAGACTATTCTGGTCAGCCCGCGTTGCTATTGCATGTGCGTGATATTACCGATCGTAAACAAGCGGAGGAGGCGCTGCGGGAAGGCGAGAAACAGTATCAGCGCATTGTCGAGAACATTCAAGATGGTTTGACCATTATAGAGGGTAGAGAAGTAGCCTACGTCAATGAGCGCGTCTGCGAAATCTTCGGTTATTCCGCGGAGGAATTGGCGAAGATTAACCCGTTGGATTTGGCTGTGCCGGAGGAGAAGCCGCGATTGCAACGAATTATCGCTGAGGCGCGGCGTGAGGGTACTATGCCTACAGAGCTGGAATACTGGATTGTGCGTAAGGATGGCACGCGGCGTTACATCCGCAATCGTTATTCTATTAGCCATAGAGAAGACCAGATAGTTGGACGGTATGTGTTTACTACCGATCTAACAGATCGCAAACTGGTAGAAGATTCGCTGCGCCAGGCTGAAGAACGATATCGCGGTTTCTTTGAGAACGCGGTATTTGGCATGTATCAGACTACTCCGAATGGAAGTATAATCAGTCTTAATCCCGAATTGGCGCACATTTGTGGTTACAGGTCGGCGGGGGAGATGATAGGGGCGATTAATGATATCTCGCGAGATTTTTACGTCGATCCCAATAGACGAACTGAGTTTTCGCGTATTTTAGAGGAAGAAGAAGTAGTATCGGGGTTTGAGTCGCGAATATATCGTAAGGATGGACGGGTGGTTTGGATCTCTGAAGGGGCGCGAACTGTTCGCGACGATGATGGGGATATTTTGTATTATGAGGGCGTGGTTATCGATATAACGGAGCGCAAGCAGACCGAAGAGGCTTTACGAGAAAGCGAACGAAAGTTCAGGTTGTTATTCGATCGCTCTCCCGACGCGATGTTGCTCTTGGATGGTGACAAGTTCGTAGATTGCAATCCCGCGGCTGTGCGAATGTTGCGAGGGGCATCTAAGGAGGAGATATTGTCTCTCACTCCCGCGCAGTTATCACCGAAGAGACAACCTGATGGGCGTTCGTCTATCGAGAAATCGGTGGAGATGATCGAAAAAGCTTTCGCGCAGGGGACATGGAGATTTGAATGGATACATGTTAGAACTGATGGAGAGGAATTTCCGGTGGAGGTCACGCTGACATCGGTGCCGCTGGAGGGCAAGCAGATTCTTTATACCGTTTGGCGAGATATTACGGAGCAAAAACGCGCCGAAGTTGCGCTCAAGGAATCAGAACGCAGGTTAAGTGACCTGGTAGACTTTTTACCTGATGCGATTTTGGCTATCGACCGCGACGGTGAGGTGAGCATCTGGAACCGCGCTATGGAAGCTTTGACGGGGGTCGCGGCAGAGGATATAGTCGGCAAGGGTAACTACGAATACGCGGTGCCTTTCTATGGTGAAAAAAGACCGCTTCTCGTCGATTTAGTGCTCGAACCTATAGAAGAAATCGAACATAAATACGAAAATGTTACAAAACTAGATGATAAGCTCGTTGGTGAGACTTACGTGCCCAATCTCAGGGGAGAGTCGCGTTATCTCTTTGGCACTGCCGCGAAACTATATGACTCGAAAGGTGAGGTTGTCGGGGCGATCGAGATAATTCGCGATATCACTGAGCGTAAGCAGACAGAGGCGGCTTTGCAAGAGAGCCAACGTTCTCTGTTGACGTTGATGAGTAACTTACCCGGCATGGCTTACCGCTGTCGCAACGAGCCGAATTGGCCTATGGAATTCGTTAGTGAGGGATGTGTCGAATTGACCGGTTATCAATCGCGAGATTTGATGGATGGCGGAGAGATAACTTTCGGTGAATTGACTCACCCCGATGACCGCGAGTATGTGTGGAACGAGATACAGGGATCGCTGCGCGAAGGACAGCCCTTTCAGGTCACTTACCGCATCATCACCGCCACCGGCGAGGAGAAATGGCTTTGGGGTCAGGGGCGCGGCGTCTTCTCTCCTGAAGGAGATGTGGAGGCTTTAGAGGGATTTATCACCGATATTACTGAGCGCAGGCAGGCAGAGGAACAACTTCATCGGCTAAGTTTGGCGCTGGAACAATCGGGTGATGGCATCGCGATCACAGACCTTGAGGGCACAGTGCAGTTCGTCAACGACGCGTGGGTGCGCATGCACCAATATTTCGACGCGACGGAGTTGATCGGGAAGCATTTAGGGATGTTCCACACAGCGGAACAGTTAGAGCGGAGAGAAGACCTGCCCAGCGAGCAGGCTAAACGGCGCGGAGTGTATAGTGGAGAGGTGGAGCATTTACGTAGAGATGGGACGGTCTTCCCCACCGCGATGACTGTTACACTGTTGCATGACGAAGCAGGGCAACCTACTGGCTTGATCGCCTCGGCGCGGGATATTACGGCAGAGCGGCATTTGCGCGACATCAGTCAAGGCTTGGCCACCGCGATGACCTTGCACGATGTCGTCGACGTAGTCATAGAGCCGGTCGCGCGTATAGCTGGTGCGGATAGAGGGATGGTAATACTTTTTGAGGATTGGATTGACGATGAGCCTACTGTTACGCGCATGTTGGCGGTGTGGGATCTCCCCACTAAAAAGGTCATTATGCCCAATCGTAAAGCACCTTACGAACAGTATCAATTAGGAAGGGCAATTCGCGAGGCTAAGGATATTATCTTGATAGATGATATGGATGATCCACTCTTGACAGAGGTTGCACCGAAACTGAAAGATTTGGGCGTACAAAGTGTAGCGATCATGCCTTGGATCAGTCGCGAGCGCGTCATCGGCTTCTCCTTGATGGAGCGGCGGCAAGATATGCCATTCGATTACGCGAATTTGCAAGCGGCGCAGACGGCGGTGAACCAGAGCGCGCTGGCGGTATCCTCGATACAGCAATTGGAAGAACGGCAGCGCGAGTTACAAGATGCTGCCGAGCGGCGCGCCACAGAGGTCGCGACCGGCACGGAGATCGCTCAGGCGATCGCCGCGGTGCCCGCGCTGGATGTGCTTTATGAGACGGTAGTTACTCTGATTCAAGAGCGGTTTGACTATTATCACACCCAGATATTCCGCTATGAACCCGGCGTGAACGCGGTGGTGTTGGTGGTGGGATATGGCGAAATTGGCAAAAAAATGAAGGAGGCGGGGCATAAGCTGGAGATGGGGCGCGGCGTGGTCGGCACCGCGGCGGCTACGGGCGAACCGCAGTTAGCCGCCGATGTGACCGAAGACCCCGCGTGGCGGCCCAATCCCAATCTACCCGATACGAAGGGAGAGCTTGCCGTGCCGATTAGCTTGCGCGGGGAAGTGTTAGGAGTATTGGATGTGCAGAGTGATGAGGCGGGGGCGTTGGCGGAGAATGATCTGATCCTATTGCAGGGTATATGCGGGCAGATCGCGGCGGCGATTGAGAGTACGCAGTTGCGGCAGGAGACGGAACGCCGCTTGCGCGAGATCAGCACGCTATACCGCGACTATACGCGGGCGGCTTGGGACGGGTATCAGCAGGAACGAAAATATGAGAAAGCTAATGCCTATATATATGACGGTATAACGGTAGTTCCTGAAGAGACCGTGCCCGAAGGTGCAGTGGTGCCGCTTATGGTACGCGGTGAGGTCATTGGAAGAGTAGGTGTGGCGGAGGATCCAAACCGCGTCTGGACGGAGGAGGAAATTGCTCTGTTGGAGACTGTAGCTGAGCAGGTGGCACAGACGATGGAAAGGGGCCGGTTGTTTGAGCAGACACAGCGGACGTTGGAAGAGACACAGTCGCTGTATGAGGCGAGTCGTTCCTTGATCGCCGCGCCTGATGAACAGGCGGTCATTCAAAGACTAGTAGAGAATCTAGATGTTAGGACGTTGGACCGCGTGGTAGTGGCGATGGTTGTCGGCGTGCAAGATGGACAAAGATTGGTAGAGGTGAGAGGGGTATGGGACCGCGCCGGGCAGGAAGAGTTGTTCTTGGGTAATCGATTCTCAGCGGAGCAAATTCCGTTGATAGAACAAGTTACTAGTACGCAGTTGTACTTATTCAATGATGTGAATACCAGTACTGAGATGGACGACATCTCTCGCGCTACTTTTAATCGCTTAGGGGTGAAATCGCTCGCGGTCTTGCCCATGACGGTAGGTGAGGAGTTGTTGGGGTGGATTTTGCTGGAAACCACGAAATCGCTGCGTACTTTCACGCGCGAACAGATGCAGCCTTATCTCGCGCTGGCGAATCAGGCAGCGATTGCGATTCAGAACCGCCGCTTGTTCCAATCGGCGCAGCGCCGCGCCCAACGAGAGCGCATGATTCGCGAGATTACGGCGAAGATGCGCGCCTCAACGGACCTGGATACGATATTGAACACCGCGGTAGAGGAATTAGGTAAATCACTGGGGGTCTCGCGGACCTTTGTACGGTTGACTACGGGCGTCGATAAAGGTAACGAGGGAGATGAGAAGCAGCAAAGTAAGTAGGGGCGAATATGTCCGATAACAACGAAAAGGCTACAACAACGCGGTCATTTTCTGAAACGCATACAAATCAAAACGAAACAGTATATCATCGCGGCGATTCTATTAAGGCGATCGCCTTGATAGGCATCTTTGGGACTTTCGGTGCCGTTTTGTATTATTTGTGGTTATACTTTCAGACCGGGGGCTGGCAGATGCTAGTCGCGGTGGCGGGAGTGGTTGTAGCGGCGCTGGCTTTGGGGGGAACGCTGTGGTTGAACCGTCGCGAAAAGCACAATATGGCGAAGTATTTTGTAATTGCCGCCGTCGTATTGGGTTACGGTGTACCCGCCTCGGTCTATGACGGCGCGGGTTTATACTTCGGCATCGGCGGAGGACTTCTCATCGTCCTTGTGGGTAGCGTCCTTATGCCCTCTGAATGGTTGAGATGGGGTAGCGCGGCTTTATTGTTTGGAATCTATGTTTCGTTAGTCGGTTTGTTTGAGCCGTTACCGCGCTATGATACTACACAGTTGTCTTCTTTGAATATTTTTTTACTGAGTATAACGATTTTGATGGGGCTAATTGTGGTTTGGCATGTGATTAGTTCCTTTAGTGTGGGTACTATTCGCGCGCGGCTACTTGTCGTATTTGTATCCATTGTTTTTCTCGCGGTGGTGGTCACAGCGCTCGTCTCCGCGGTGAGCAGTTTTCGCAGCGGACGCCAGCAGGCGATTGAACAGCTCGAATCTGTGGCTACGCTCAAGGAGAGCGAGATTGATACGTGGGTACAGGACTTAAAACTTGAAATAGACGCGCTGACCAGCGGCGAGGACGCGGTGATGCAGCGAAGTATATTGTCGCCAGCCTCGCGGTATGCGGAGATGTCTTCGGCGGCTCGCGATACGCTGCTGGCGCATTTCAGAAGCCGGGTCGAACGTACCAGGAGATTTGAGGAATTATTCTTGATGGATACCGAGGGTAAAGTCCTTGTATCTACTAATTCATTTCAAGAGAATAGGATTTTCAATGAGTTGAATTATTTCCAGCAAGGTTTACAAGGACTCTATGTGAGTCCTCCATTTCTCTCTCCGTCGCTGCGCCGCGTGACCATAGTAATCTCTTATCCGGTATTAGACGCGGAGGGCAATGTTTTAGGTGTACTGGCGGGGCGGTCCAGCTTGAGGGCGTTAAACGACATTATGTTGGAGCGCGCGGGATTGGGCGCGACCGGAGAGACCTATCTGGTGGGCGCGGATTATGCTTCGGTGACTGATATACGCTATAAGGCGCAGGATATTATTCAGACAGAGGGTGCTGAGCGAGTATTAGCGGAGCAGGTTGATGGATACGGCTTGTACGAAAACTACGCGAGTATACCGGTCATTGGGGTTTATCATTGGATTCCCAGTATTCAAGTAGGGTTACTTGCGGAGCAGGCGCAGTCCGAAGCTTTTCGCCCGATATACTTGACCTTGATCATCAGCGCGGGAGTAGCAATCGCGGCGGTATTATTAGCGGCAATCGCGGCTACAGTCTTTGTTACCACAAGTGTTTCCAACCCTTTAGAGAGGTTGGTCGAGGCGACTACGCATATCGCGGCGGGCGATTTAGAGCGCACCGCCGAAGTAGAGCGCGAAGACGAGGTGGGCGCGTTAGCGGCAGCCTTCAACAGCATGACGCAGCAGCTACGCGATTTGGTCGGTAGTTTAGAACAGCGCGTGCAGGCGCGCACTAATGAACTTGAGCGCCGCGCCGCGCAGTTGCAGGCGGTCGCGGAGGTATCGCGCGTCGCGAGTAGCTTGTTGGACATCGATGAATTGTTGAATACCGTCGTCGATTTGGCGCGTGAGCGGCTCGATCTGTATTATGTGGGAATATTCTTGGTCGATGAGGCGCGGGAATACGCGTGGCTCCGGGCAGGAACGGGCGACGCGGGGCGCGAGATGCTGGCGCGCAAGCATAAGTTGGCGATCGGGGAGACATCGATGATCGGGTGGTGTGTGAAGCAGGGAGAGGCGCGCATCGCTTTAGATGTGGGAAAAGACGCGGTGCATTTCAGCAATCCGCTATTGCCTCAGACGCGGTCGGAGTTGGCTTTGCCCTTACGCGTGCGCGGAGAAGTGATCGGGGCTATGACTGTCCAGAGCGTGGAGCCGAAAGCGTTTTCGGAAGAGGATATTCTGGTATTGCAGACGATGGCAGACCAGGTCGCGAACGCCATCGCGAACGCGCAGTTGTACCAAGAATCACAAGAGCGTTTGGAAGAGGTCAGCCGATTGCAGCGTCAATACCTGCGCGAAGTGTGGACGGAGGAAATAGAACAGCGCCCCGAGGTCACTTTTGAGTACACCCTACCTGATGTGGAGGTTTTGCAGCGCGATACCCTGCCGTTGGAGGAGCGAGCACTGGCGGATAATCGTCTGGTGTTGGCTGAGGAGACGACCGAAGGTAACATAAAAATGACCACGGCGGTTAAACCCATTGCTCTACGCGGTCAGGTTATCGGCACGTTGGGCGCGCAAGCTGGAGTCGCTGAGCAGCAGCTTGACGCGGAGAAAAAAGAGGAACTGACGGCGGTGTTAGAGGCGGTGGGGGAACAGATGGCGCTGGCGTTGGAGAATGTGCGCTTAATCGAAGAGTCGCATAATCGCGCCGTTAGGGAGCAGCGGTTGCGTGAGGTGAGCGCGAAGATGCGCGATGCCACTTCGATGGACGCGATTATTCAGGTTGCACTACAAGAATTTAACAAGCAGTTGAATCCGGCGCAGGCTTTCGTGCATATTGAACTGCCTAGTACGGTGACTGAAGCTGATAGTTGATAGGGGACGCTGATTTTCACTGATAGGACTTGCGTAAAACCGCGTTATAAATCACCGCGGAGCTTTATTAAAGGAATAATTTTGTAACCAGCATACGCGGTCATACGTCCCTTGCTGCCTAGCCGTTATATACACACTATAAAAAGGATTTAGGGAGTACTTAAATGTCATGCTGACCGCAGTGAAGCATCTCGTTTCTACCCCTCCGCGAAGCCATATTATGACGAAAACGAGACCCTTCGCTTCGCTCAGGGTGACACATTGAATAGGGCGTACATAATACTTAGACGCTCAGGGTCATACGCTATCATTTAAGGTCATATTTTTCAAATGGTAAAAATTGCAGCCAAAACTTTGCGCTCTCCGCGTGCTCGGCGGTAAAAATACATCGGAGTTGTGTAAGTTTTGTATCGTTTAACAAGAAAGACATTTTATGCCTGAAAAAGGTCGAGATGACGCATCAAAACAATCGTATAATCACGATGTAGCAGATTATCACCGCGCGGCATCAATCAGGCGCGTCGCACTGACGGGCTTGGCAGGCGCGAGTGCCTTTATGCTGTTCTCCCTGTTGCTTTACTGGCGAATCGGGGCGTGGCAGATGTTGGGCACCGCGGCGGGCGCGCTCGTAGCTTTAATCCTGATGGCTTTGGGGCTGTTGTTTGCGCGCCGCGAGAGGTTTGGCATCGCGAGTTATCTATTGATCTCTGCCGTAGTGCTCGCCTATGGCGTAACCGCGTTGGTTTACGATAATGCTGATTGGTATCTCGGCGTGGGCGGCGTTGTCCTGATCATCTTCGTGAGCAGTCTGGTTGCGCCGCGTGGGTGGATTATCGGGGGAGTTCTGGCGGGATTGTTTGCCGTCTATGTATGGCTCATCTGGTGGCTCGAACCGCTACCGCGCTATGACGTTACGCGGTCGGTTTTCCTAATCGTTGTCGTAATAGGAATAGCGATCCTAAGCGTGCTAGGCGCGGCGGGGCAGGTAATCAGATATTTCCTGGCTAGGACGATTCGCGTTCGTTTGCTGGTTATATTCGTGCTGATGGCACTGTTACCCTCTGTAGTCATCAGCGTCAGTTCTGGTATAGTGGGTATTCGCGGGGGCAGAAATCAGGCACTAGATCAGTTAGAGGCGGTGGCTACGCTTAAAGAGGCGGAGATTGAAGCGTGGATAGATAGTTTGCAAAATGATCTGGCGGCGGTGTTACAAGAGCGGTTGTTGCTCATACTCATGGAGCCATTGTTATTAGGTATTCAAACTTCCGAAGCCGAAGAAGCGTATGTAGCACTGCGCGATGTTTTCTATCAGCGAGTAGAGGGGATTCAACTGTTCGATGAGTTATCTCTAATGAATACCCAAGCACGTATAATAGTCTCTACCGATGCTGCACAAGAGGGGGAATTTCGCAGCTTGGATCTCTACTTTTTCAAAGGCTTGACCGCGCCGCACACGGAGCTTTTGTCCGATGAGGAGGGACAATATTCGATAATTGCGGTTCGCCCCGTGTTCAGCGAACAGGGGGAAACTTTAGGAGTCCTCGCGGGGCGGGTTGACTTGGACGAACTACGCAAGATTATGCGCGAGCGCGCGGGGTTAGGGACAACTGGTGAAACCTATCTCGTTGACTCCGATTACAACTTACTGACCGAATTGCGCTCTGCCCAGCAAGAGGTTACGCCGATACAAACCGCGGGAATCGAAGCGGTGGTGGAGAATCAATCTCGCGTATCCGGCTTGTATGATGATTATGCCGAGACTCCGGTAATTGGAGTGTATCATTGGCTGCCGCGGCTCGAAGTAGTATTAGTGGCTGAACAGGACCAGGCTGAGGCTTTCCGCAATACGTATATATCATTGATTATAAATGTGGGAGTAGCCATCGGCGCGATTTTGATAGCCGCGGTGGTTGCCTTACTTGTATCACAAAATATCGCGAACCCCTTGAGCGATCTCGTCCAGACGGCGGAGCGAATCGCGGCGGGTGAACTGGAACTTACTGCCAGAGTAGGACGTGAGGATGAGATTGGCGTGCTGGCGCGGAGTTTTAACAGTATGACCGCCCAGTTGCGGAATCTCATCAGTGGGCTGGAAGGACGCGTAGCAGAGCGTACCGCGCGATTGGAACAGCGCGCGGAGCAAATGCAGGCGGTGGCAGAGGTCTCCAGAACAGCGGGCGAGGTGCTGGATATTGATGAGTTGTTGGATACGGTTGCTAACGTAACGCGTGAGAGATTCGAATTGTACTACGTGGGGATATTTTTGGTGGACGAAGCGCGGCAATATGCGTGGCTCCGAGCTGGAACTGGTGACGCGGGGCGGGAGATGTTGGGACGGCAGCACAGATTGGCGGTTGAGGATACTTCGATGATTGGCTGGTGTGTGAATCATAACGAGGCGCGTATCGCTCTGGACGTCGGAGAAGACGCGGTGCGTTTCAGTAATCCCTCGTTGCCACTGACGCGATCGGAAATGGCGTTACCCCTGCGGACACGCGGGGAAGTCATTGGGGCTGTGACTGTGCAGAGCGTCGAGCCGGAGGCTTTCTCCGATGAGGATGTTCTGGTGTTGCAGACTATGGCAGATCAGGTGGCAAATGCCATCGCTAACGTGCAATTGTACGAACAGGCGCAAGATCGCCTGCGAGAATTGACCGAAGTGCAAGAGAGATATTTGCGCGAAGAGTGGAGCGAGTATTTGCAGAAGCGTCCAGTAATTCACCAGGAAGTAGCGCGACATAGCGAAGCCACTTGGGGTGACGCGGCACTCTCCCTCGCGGTGCGCACAATTAAGCGTGGGGAGGCAACTATAAATAAGACGGCGGATGGAGTTGAATTATCGGCGCCTATACTACTGGGGGGGCAGGTCATTGGCGCTGTCGGATTAAAGGAAACCAGTACGCAACGGGGCTGGAGCGAGCAGGATGTGGCGCGTGTAGAGGCGATTGCCGAACAGATGGCATTGGCTTTAGAGAATGTGCGGTTGTTTGAGGAGACGCAACGCCGCGCCGCGCGTGAACGGTTGGTCGGTGATGTGACGGCGCGAATGCGCGAA
>CAZSIG010000043.1:9074-13622 GCA_964606195.1 uncultured Anaerolineales bacterium | reverse complement strand
GCGGTAAATTGTAGTACGATTTTGCGTAAGTCCTAAGAGATAATCAAGGTGGAAGTATGAAGCGTTTAGATAAAGAGCATGAACATAGGGCAACGCCGCCGCCGCCTACGAAATCGCTTTCGGCATATCGGCGCGGCGAGATGGATGTATCGCTAATCGCGCTGCTCGACGGGCGCAGTCTCTGGCTGCGCGACATCGTCCACCCGCTGATTGTCGGCGTGATGGTGGGATGCGTCGCGTTGTCGATAGTCCAACTAGCCCGCCTCTTTTTCCCCGATTGGAACAGGCTGTATCTGGTCATCGCGCCGATAGCGGCGGCGCTAATCTCGCAATATTCGTGGCGTATAGAAAGAGCCAGCCGAAGGAGCGGCGCCGACCTTCTGAAATTCCAAATCATCGAACTCGCGACATTCTTTCTCGTGCTTACGGTGCTGCGCTATTGGGGCTGGTCTTGGCAAGAACTCATCACCGGAATACAAAAATGGATGGATGGCTCAACCACGCTCGTAGATATACAATTACTCACCGCGTTCATATTGATGCTCGTGGCGTGGGCTGCCGCCAGAGAGACCGCGCATGACTTAGAACTAGTCGCCGCGCCGCCGATAACGTGGGAGGGCGAGCCGCCGATGGATACGCTGGCGCGGCGGTTTCTCAACGGAGGTATGATATTGCTGGTCTTCACCGGTCTCGCCCGCGTTGGCATCGCCGCGCTCCTGAACATGGAACGCCCGCCCATACCGGGGATAATCTTGAACGTGTTGATTTATTTCATGTTGGGGATAGTGATGCTGGGACAGGTCAGATTCACTTGGCTGCTGAAGACCTGGCGCGCCCAAGATATCGCGGTCGCGCCGGAACTGCCCGCCCGCTGGATACAGTATAGCCTGCTATTCATCGGTGCCGCGCTGCTACTGGCGTTTGTACTGCCGACCAGTTACACTGTAGGCTTGCTGGATATAATCGTCTACCTCATCGTTTGGCTTTACTACATTTTCTGGACGATATTGGCTATAGCGTTGCTACCACTCGCGTGGCTATTCTCACTATTACAAGGCAAAAATGTGCGCGACACGGAACCGCCTCTGGAGTTACGACCACCCCCGCCTCCGCCGCCCAACACCGACGCGAATATGCCCTGGCTGGAGATAGTCCGCTCGATAATTTTCTGGGTGGTGGCTACTGGCATAGTTTTCTATATCATTCGTTCTTATTTTCGCGAACGTCCGCAGTTGTTGACTCAACTGCGCGCCCAACGTCCGGTAAAATGGCTGCGGCAATTGTGGACGATTTTGCTGAGTTGGTGGCGCGGCGTGCGTAGAGTGGTGGAGATACAGGTATCGCGCATTTCTCTACGCGGATTGCGCGGCGCGTCGTTGGAGGGTGGCTTATCATTTCTCCGCCACATGGGACATTCGCCGCGTGAACGGGTGATGTATTACTACCTAGAACTGCTTGACCGCGCCGGAGAGTTGGGGTTCACGCGCCAGAAGCACCAGACACCGTATGAATATCGCGGGACGTTAGAACCGAGTCTGGCGAAAGCACAGCAGGAGATGGCGGAGGTAACGCAGGTTTTCGTGGAGGCGCGATACAGTCAGCACGATGTTGTCACCGATGATGTAGACCGCGCCCGCGCCGACGCAGAGCGCGTGCGTGCGGCATTGGAGACGCGTTGTGACGAGGCTAAGGATAATGAAGATGAGAGTTCACTATAAATCATCGCCATTGGATTATAACGTTCAAATTTGTTTCCAGTGGAGAAAGGACGAGCGAAGTAAATGAATGACACAATAGACATTGAACAAATTCAAAATTGGGCGCGCGTCGCGGGACAGCTCGCATTGGAGTATTTCCAAGATGTCACGGCGGAGCGCAAGGCAGATAATTCCATCATCACACGCGCCGATATTGAGGTGGAGCAGTATTTGACGGCGCAAATTCGCGCCGCGTATCCCCTGCACGGTATCATTGGCGAGGAGGAACAGGCACACGATCTCGACGCGGAGTATCTATGGGCGCTGGATCCGATCGATGGCACGGCGAGTTTCGCGGTGGGGTTGCCGATTTGGGGCGTGTCCATCGCGGTGTATCGACGAAGTGAACCTGTCACCAGCGTGTTTTATCTGCCGGTGGTGGACGAGATGTATCATACGATGAAAGACGCGCCCGCGTATTGTAACAATCGCGTTATCAGCGTCAACGGCGCGGTGCAGTTCGATAACCAGACGGTGATTTTGGCGCCTGCCAATCTTCATAGACGGGCACGATTGAATTTCGGAGGTAAGGTGCGATCTTATGGCAGTACGGCAGCACACCTCGCCTACGTGGCGCGCGGCGCGGTAGTAGGAGCGGTGATATTTCACTCGCATGTTTGGGACATCGCCGCGGCGGCGCACATACTGCGCAACGCGGGGGGCACATTTCGCTATCTCTCCGGCGCGCCAGTCGATTGGAAGCCGCTGTTTCGCGGCGTAGCTATCAACGAAGGTTTAGCCGGCGCGGCGAACGATGAGGTATACGCACATGTACAACAAAGTATTACAGTTATACCGCGCAGGTAAATGGCGCGATAGGGATTGCACCCTATGATGGTACAGATTGCCCCAGAACGCTATCCCCATAACATCTCCTACGCGCGAAATCAGAATATGACAAATTTGCAGATTTATTGTATAATAATCCTTCTCGTTTTGGATAAATTAACCGCGTGCTGCCTGGTATGTAGCACGCAATTTGAGGAGGTTTTAGAATTATGGCAGAAGAAGTACACGCACACGAGGAACATGACGAATTGGATAGAATGCGCCACTCTACGGCGCATGTGATGGCGGAAGCGGTGATGATGGAATTTCCCGAAGCGAAGTTCGCGATCGGCCCCGCCATCGATAATGGTTTCTATTACGACTTTGACTTACCGCGCCCGTTGACGCCGGGCGATCTGGAGAAAATCGAGAATAACATGCGGCGAATCATCAAGGGCAAATATGAATTCAATCGCGAGGAAATATCGCGAGCAGAAGCCCTAAATCGATTCGCTGACCAGCCGTACAAAATAGAGCTAATCAAGGAACTGCCAGAAGGTGAAATTATCTCCATTTACACGCAGAACACCTTCACCGATTTGTGTCGCGGACCACATGTGGAAGATACAAGCAGGATTCCGCGTAAGGCGTTCAAGCTGTTGAACATCGCGGGGGCGTACTGGCGCGGCGACGAACATCGCCCAATGCTTCAGCGCATCTACGGAACGGTTTGGAGCTCTAAAGAGGAGTTGGAAGAATATTTGCACCGCCTGGAGGAGATGGAACGGCGCGATCACCGCAAACTCAACAATCAGCTTGACCTGTACAGCACGCACGAGGAAGCAGGCGCGGGATTGGTTTATTGGCATCCGAAGGGCGGCTTTATCCGCTCGGTGGTGGAAGATTTTTGGAAACAGGAACATTTCGCGAACGGTTACGACATTCTATATTCACCACACATCGGCAAATCGTGGCTGTGGGAGACTTCGGGGCATCTCGATTTCTATCGCGAGAGTATGTACGCGCCGTTGGAGATCGACGAGCAAGAGTATTATCTCAAACCGATGAACTGCCCCTTTCACATTTTGATGTACAAGTCTGATGTGCGTTCTTACCGCGACCTGCCGCTGCGCTGGGCAGAACTGGGCACGGTTTACCGCTACGAACGCAGCGGCGTACTGCACGGCTTGCTGCGGGTGCGCGGTTTCACGCAAGATGACGCGCATATTTTCTGTACGCCGGAACAGATCGAGGATGAGATTTTGGAGGTGCTGAGATTCTCACTGCACATCTGGCACTCGTTTGGGTTTCACGATATCAAAGCATATATCGCGACGCGCCCGGAGGATGCCGTCGGCGAACCGGCGCGGTGGGAGCAGGCGACGGAAGCACTGAAACGCGCGGCGGAACGTGAGGGCGTGCCTTTCGAGATGGACGAAGGCGGCGGCGCGTTCTATGGTCCGAAGATCGACCTGAAAGTGAAAGACGCGCTGGGACGCGAGTGGCAGATGACGACGATTCAGTTCGATTTCAACCTCTCTGAACGGTTCGACATGACCTACATCGCGGAGGATGGCACGGCACAGCGACCGTATATGGTACACCGCGCCCTGTTGGGGTCGTTGGAGAGATTTTTTGGCGTATTAATCGAACATTACGGCGGCGCGTTTCCGGTATGGTTAATGCCAACGCAGGTACAGATTATTCCAGTGACGGATCATCAGTATGATTACGCGCGCGAGATAGAACAAAAACTGCGCGCTATGAAAATACGCGCTGAAGTCGCCGCGGGTAGAGGACGGATGCAAGCGAAGATTCGCGACGCGCAGGTGCAAAAGATTCCCTATATGCTCATCGTGGGTAAGCGCGAGCAGAAGAACGACACCGTTTCGGTGCGGCTGCGCACGGAGGAGGATCTGGGCACGAAGCCGTTAGATGAGTTTATCGCGATGGTACAAGAGGCGGTGCTCGAGAAACGGGATTTGTAAAAGCGGCTCTTCAGCAGTTCGCGCGGTCGGTTTGT
>CAZSIG010000043.1:1233-8974 GCA_964606195.1 uncultured Anaerolineales bacterium | reverse complement strand
AGAACGCCATATCGGGAATAGGTAACGGTGAAGTGAGGTCATAGTAAGTCACCAGCACCATCAACAGTAACAAGATGATGAACCCCGCGACGTGCACCGCATTCTCTTTAGCGGGATCGATGCGCTGCCCGCGTATCCCCTCGATAATCACGAAGATTAGCCGCCCGCCATCTAAGCCGGGTAGCGGCAAAAGATTAGTTATCGCCAGTGCCGCGCTGATAATCCCCACCAGACGCAGAATCGGAAACCATTGTCCCTGATCGGTTACGTACTGTGCCGCGTTGCTGGTCAATTGATAGATCCCCACGGGGCCAACGGGGCGCGCCAATTCTAGTGGAATCAGTCCGCGAATGATCTGCACGGGGATTACCAAAGCGATGATGATGGTAAACGCGGTTTCCTGAACTCCCATGATTATCGATTCGCCCAAGGGATATCTGACTGGCTCCACCTTGCTGACCATCGGGGAGATAGCTATACCAGTCGGTCCTTGGTCTTCAGGCCATTCGGTGCGCGGTGTTACGCTAAGCTCTTTGATTTCGTCGCTTCGCTCGATTTTGAGCAGCATCTCTTCACCCAGATGTGCTTGAGTGTAATCGATGAATTCGTCTGGCGTATTCATTTCCACGCCGTCGACACCGACGATGACGTCTCCCATCATCAAACCCGCCCGCGCCGCGGGGGTGTCGGGTGAAACGTCCATTACTAGAATATGTTTGTACTCCGTCGGCTTGGGCCAGCCCACTACGGAGAACGCGATGGTAAACAACACTATAGCGAGTAGGAAATTCATCAGCGACCCGGCTATCAGCGTAAACGCCCGCGCCACCTTGCTTTTGCTCGCGAAACTCCCTTCCAGTTCCAAATCTTCCCCCCCCTCACCCAACATGCGCGCAAATCCGCCGAAGGGTATCGCGTTCAGAGTAAACTCAGTCTCGCGCCACTTGCCGAAGGAAAATATCTTCGGCGGATAGCCTATGCCAAACTCCTCCACTTTGATTCCAGAAAGTTTGGCAGCAAAGAAGTGTCCAGCTTCATGGACTAGTATCAATAGACTGAAGCTGACGATAAAAAATAAAAAGCTCATTACATCATTCTCCTAATTCTCATTGCTTAAATAAATAGCGCGGTTTTGGTTTCACCGCGCCTTAGCGTATTGTATCACACAACAGAGGTGGGGGCAAAAACAGAGATGAGCGGTTGACCACATCACAGATAACATTCTCAAGCGAGCACAAACGCCTCGAAGCCATCAATTTTGTCTTCCACGAACGCGTGGGGCGGTAATTTCATAGTTTCCCACCACATCGCGATGTCGCCAACGCTGCCGGTGCCATTGAAAATCAAGCCGAAAAGTGTCCAGCCGCTCAGCGCGGGTAATAACCATGTTACCAATAAACCGACTATTGAGAGCACGAGCAACGGCGCGGCACAAAACCACAGGTATTGTTTCTTGGTAAAATATCCTCCCTCCACCGTCGTATAAGCCGCGTACCATCGCAGCCCAAATGTTGGACGCAATCCAACCGCCCGCGAAACCGCGCCATGTACCAATTCATGGAGAGTGATCAATGGGATCAACCCCAGTAAGGCTATTATCTCGCGTCCCACGGTTTGCCACACATCATCCCCCTCTTCGATGAGGGGAATGCGCGGTATTAAGCCGATGAATGGTGTACGCGCCGTCAATTCATCCACACTCAGCCCACTTATCAATAGAACCAGAAACATAAATAAAAATGTGAAAGGAATTACGCTTATCGAGCTGAATATCTGGGTCCAGTAGGTATTTAGTTTAAAGCGAGTGTGGCTAATACATTTTGACATTGTTATGGTTTTTGTCTACTTTACCTTTTTCGCGTATTCGTGGTATAATAGGAGCATGAGTGATATAAAAACCTACTCAACACGCGAGGCGTGGCATGAATTTTTGAATCAGTTTCCCAGTAGTCACCTGTTGCAAACGTGGGAATGGGGAGAACTCAAAAGCAAGTTCGGGTGGCGCCCACTACGCGTTTCCATCGCGAGGGTGGGAGCACAGATACTCCTGCGACGCGTTCCCTTGCTAGGGTACATCGCTTATATTCCCAAAGGGCCCGTCGGTGACGTCATCAATCCTGAGTCGATGGACACCTTTTTCACTAAACTTCAACCGATGATGGAAGAAGAACGCGCCATTTTCCTCAAAATCGAGCCGGATACACAGGAATTTCGCCTACCACGTGGGTTTATGCCCAGTTCCCAAACCATCCAACCCCGCCAGACCATTATCATAGACCTCACACCTTTACCCGATGAGATACTGGCGCGAATGAAAAGTAAGACGCGGTATAACATTGGTTTGGCTGAGCGTAAGGGCATCACAGTGAGAGAGGGAGAGGCGAAGGATTTAGCAGGTTTCTACAAGTTGATGCAAGTCACCGCGCAGCGTGATGATTTTGGCGTTCATTCTCACACCTACTACGAAACGGCTTATGAGCTGTTCGCGGCACAAAATCTAGTGCATTTACCATTGGCGTACTATGAAGGGAAACTGCTTGCGGGGGTGATGGTATTTGCTTGGGGACGTCGCGCCTATTATCTGTACGGAGCATCGAGCGATGAACACCGTAACTTGATGCCGAATTATCTCGTGCAATGGCGCGCTATGGAATGGGCACGCAATCGCGGTTGCACGAGCTATGATCTTTGGGGTATACCAGATATACCTATCTCTCAGTTGGAGGCGGAGTTGACCGATCCCCAAACCGATTTGGGAGGCGTTTATCGCTTCAAGCGCGGTTTCGGTGGCAACGTAGTCCTCTACGCGGGAGCTTATGATTGTGTTTATTCTCAATTTGGCTATTGGTTGTATCAACGATTCCTGAAAGTCTCCGGTAGGATATAAACTTATTACGCGCAAGGATTATACCGTAAAGAGAACGAACGCACAAGAGCAAAGTAGAATAGAAACGTAAAAAAACAGCGATGGGTACAATCCCATCGCTGTTTTTGCTTAATCAGTATCTTACTTAGTCAGTTCCATGCGGGTCCGCTTTGTCTAAGTCCGTATCCGCCTCATCCTCCGGTACTAATTTCTTAGTCTCGGGTGACGCGGGAAGCTGTTTGGGCGACGATTTGGCTGAAGCGGCTTTTGATGCCCACGGGTAAGAGGTCGTTCCGAACTTGGTTAACAATACCGCGCCTACCCCCGCGCCTATGCCCAGCACCCAAGTGATGAAACCTAGCAAACCAAACAAGAATCCCAGAATGGGTATAGCTTTCAAACCCCAGATAACCGCGACGGCAAAAGTAGGAATAGCTGTTCCCAACACGGCAGGAGCTAGCGGATTACTGGTATCATACCGCTCTTGCAACACACGTTCTCCTATCAACCAGCCCATCGCGACCCAACCCCACGCGCTGGCTAACAACAGCGCGATAGCGACAATCGGTGGCAAGCATATCGTAATAGCCAAGACAACCATCGCGATCGGAAAGGCAAAGAGGGTTATCAAACCGACACCTATTGCCAGGATTGGCTGCTCAACTAAAGTATCGCGAATCAACCTAGTCTGCTTGGGCAGGAACAAAACCGCGATTACCGCCAAAACGCCCATAATAAGTGTCCAGATAACCGCTTGCATCATATTGATGATAAGTTGCACCAAAGGGTTATGCATCATTGTGGACTTTAAAGGCTTATCTGGTACTGGAGGTGGTTCGGGAAAACCTTCCTCCCATTCACTTTCCCATTCCCGGCTCCATTCTTGCCAATCTTTCCCCCAATCACCCCAATCGGGGTAAGTAATCTCGCCTTCAACTGTCGCGTTTTCATCTATATCCAACTTTCCGCCGACGATCACCAGATCACCTTCGATGACAGCAGAATCTTTGACTTCGATATGTCCCCCAGTCACCGCGACGTTGCCCCAGACATAGCCCTTAATTTTGGCATCTCCACCTAGAACTACGAGATCACCATTAACCTCACTCCCCTCTTTTAATTCGAGGTCACCACCAAGTACCGCGAGGTCTCCCTCTATTATTTCACCCTCTTCCAATGTGAAATCTTTGCCATAGACAACTTTTCCTTCTCGTTCACCCCCTTGTGCGAACGCGGGCACTACCAACGTTGATAACAACAACAGAGTACCCAATATTAACAACAATCTTCTAACTTTCATAATCTGTATTTCCTCCTGATAGATTATCAACTTCTGGATTATCCTCTTTGAGAATTTTCGGCGCTATAACCGCGGTATCATGGAGTATTCTCAACTCCTTTTAGATTAATCCCATATCGCCGACAGCTCTCGAAGAGGTAAAAATCTACCTCAAAATGCCGTAAGTCCTATCCGTATTAACCTCCCGTCGCGCCGTAGTTATCTTCTTTTCGTAAACGCTCAAGCTCTTCCACCGACGCGGAATCCGCTTCATCTTTAGGAGCGCGCATAGCTGACCAGAGCAAAACCGCGGCGCCGATGATGATAAACAAAAAGCCACCTAGTATCTTACCCACCCATCCCGCGAGGAACAGTAGAGCTACTAGAAACATTACGCCACTGATTCCACTTAGTATCACTGATGCCTGCAGCAATCCTGAAGACTTATCTCCGAAAACATATAAAGTGAATAATGCCAACCCGACTGCGAACGGCTCAAGCGTCCATAGGACTGCCCATGCTCCCCATAAACCGGTCAGGGAACAGAACAGAAAGATTATTCCGTTCATTCCGATGATGACCGCGGGCACTAACAATCCTGAATTGCGAGTAAAGACAAATGCTAGAATGAAACCGACCGCGAGACCGACGAGTTCTAATGGCCACAAGCGCGCCCAGATGTCCCAATAACCAGTGAAGCCACTCAACGTAAGTATCAGCCCAGTCGTTAGCACCGCTACGCCGGGGATCCACATTCCTCCTAAGTCGCGTCTCTGTGGTTGAGTGATAGGAGGAATACAGAGAGCAACGCCCGCGCCTACGACGATTAACGGCCATAATCCTCCGACTAAGTTCCAAAAGCCGAATCGCCACGGAATATCTAACCAATTAGCCATGAATGATAACAAATTACAACCAAGCCAAAGTACCCCCAACGCGATCAGTACAACTCCTACAATTACTTTTTTGCTTTTATCTTTTTTCATGTCCTTTAAAATCCTCCTTTTACTCCTCTTACCGCGAAGCCACAGTACTTTGCTCAAGACATCCGAAGTCTCTCAGACTTCGGATGTCTCTATATCGCCTCCTAGTTATCCGCGTTCGAGATTGTTTTTCAATGAAGACTTAGAAATAGCCACCAGCCAAAGCACAACTAGGCACAGAATCACAGACATCAACGTGACCAACGCGATCTGTCCCGTAGGAGTGCGCAACCTGACCACCAATTGAGCCCCGATTCTACCCAGCCATTCGAACAAGGAAAAGACATACAGCAAGTACTGATTAAGGTTTGTACCCATAGCTGTCCAAAAAGAGGCTTGCCTCATTTGACGCAAATTGCTTATGATCCAGGGCAATGATACTACCTGCAACAACAGCAAAATGGCAATCGCGGCTATGCCTCCCTGCGAGGCTAACTTCATTGTCTTGCGCCGTTGAATCTGCCACATCACATCCTGCGCGAAGTGATTCGGCGCGGGCAACATAGCTGGCGCGGTGAATAGTTTATCCAAGCTCTGCATACTTGCCCACTGCTCTTGACAAGTTTCGCAAGTTTCCAAATGCTGATTTAGCCGCTCCTCATCAAGTTCATTCAGCGCGTTATCCAGTTTTAATGACATCAGTATAGTGAAATCTTCGTGATTCATTTTGAATCTCCTCCTTGTAACTCCTGCATCAGCATCAGTCGGGCACGATGGAGCCTTGATTTTATCGCGCTTTCGGTATCTCCTGTAGCTTCTGAAATCTCTTTATACGATAATTGATACCAATATCGCAACACCAAAACCAATCTATAATCGGGAGGTAAGACGCATAAATGTCGTTGCACATCCCGCCCAGCCTCCGTGCGCATCAGGATATCCTCAGGGCCATCTTTGTGATCCTCCATTTGCACGTAGGGCATATCTTCCAACGATATCCATGAAGCGCGGCGGCGGCGAAGTTGGTCTATACAATAATGAGAAGCTACAGACAGAATCCAATTCACAAATTTTCTTTTCTGGTCGTAGGTGTTTAACCGCGTATATGCTCGAATGAACGTCTCTTGTGCCGCGTCTTCTGCCTCGATGGGGTTATTGAGCATACGGTAGCACAGATTATATACCGGACCGCTGTAAGCGTCTACCAGACTAGTAAACGCGGCTTGATCACCGTTTAGCGTCCCTCTAATCCAAGCCAATTCCTGTTCCCTTACCTGTTCGTCGTTCATTACACTCCCTTGTACTTAGTTATACGCATAATCAGCCCAAAGGTTGCGACCGAAGATTGCGAATAAAGCCCATTTCTCGCCGCGCCATTTGAGCTATCTTATACAAATTATCAACAATTTTACCACCGAGGGCGCGGAGAACGCAAAGTTTTCCAGATAGTTTTTTGTCAAGTCGGTATGAATTTTAATGAATAGCTACAACCGCGTATGCTGTTGAAAAAAGGTTCTCCTACCGCCTCGCTCCGCATCCACTGCGGTAAATTACGGCATGTTTTGTGTAAGTTCTAACCCATAAAATAAAACCACACCAACGCGAACAGAGGTGTGGTTTTAATCGAATGACTTATCGATTCTCAACTCACTTTTATCAAGAATTCATCGCGCATTATGTAAGCGCGCAGTACCTCTGCTTCCCTTTGACTCAACGACACCACTCCCGAGGTTCCGATGAAGCGAACTTCTGCTCCATATTCATACACCAAAACTTCCTGTATCTGCGCGAAGTTAATGGCATACTTCTGAGAGAGCCGTATCATAGAGCGGATATTTTGCATTTCTTGGGCGAAGATATCCGCTTCCTGTTTCACGAAGGAATAAGGCTCGTCAGTACCAGTAAAATATACCTCCGCGCCCACCTCGTGAAACAAGATGTATGTCGCGGTCATTAGGTTAATCACCCTATTACCCTTTTGGAGCCATTGTTTCATCTTTCTTACCTCCATCTACTTACCATGCCTAATCTCAGGTTTCGCAATTAGTTAGAATTATAACATGTACAATCCGAAAACACAAGATAATCAATCATTCAATATCCTCGACGGCGCGGCATCCCTGTCCTAAAGGCTCTAACTTGCTTGACTGCTGTCAAGAAAAAAAGTATAATTCATACATTACAGCGTGCGAGAGAACTTTTATTGTGCAACTATTCACCATAGGCACTGGTTCAGTTAAATTGGATACCGCGGCGCGCGGCTCTAAGCCCCCGTCCACGGGGGCGTTGGAGCGAGATGCGTCACTACTCTGCCCTCGCGGACGAGGGCTAGGAGCACGGCTGGGGAAAATCAAACTCAACTGAACCAGTACCTCACCATATGTATGAATGAAAATATAAGGAAAAGACAGTGATGAAAATTATTGTAACTGGAGGAACTGGACTAATTGGCCGCGCCCTCTGCACTGACCTAGCGAGCGCGGGACACAGTGTCATCGTATTGAGCCGCAATCCAAATCGCGCCACCGGATTACCCGCAAGCGTACGCGTCGAAAAATGGGACGCGCGTACCGCACACGGCTGGGGCACCCTGGCTGACGGCGCTGACGCCATCGTGAATCTAGCCGGTGCGAGCATCGCGGGCGAAGGTCTCATTCCCAGCCGCTGGACACC
>CAZSIG010000043.1:0-1133 GCA_964606195.1 uncultured Anaerolineales bacterium | reverse complement strand
GCCTTTGCCCTGAAATTAGCTCTGGGCGAACTGAGCACACTGTTGTTGGATGGGCAACGCGCTGTGCCGCGCCGTTTACAGAAACTAGGTTTCGACTTCCAGTATTCCGAACTAGATGCCGCACTACGCGAGCTGATAACTCGAAGCTGATAGGAGTAACAAAAATGAGAGAGTTTGTCAAACCGAAAGTTGTTGTTAGCAAGTGTCTCGGTTTCGCGGCATGTCGTTACAACGGCGCGACCATTCGCGACGATTTCGTACAAAGCCTCGAGCCATTCGTCGAGTTTATAACTACCTGCCCAGAGGTCGAAATCGACTTGGGCATACCACGTGACCCGATTCGCGTGGTGCTTATGGATGAAGAGCCACATCTGATACAAAGCTCTACCGGACTGGACGTGAGTGATAAGATGAACGAGTTCACCGCATCGTTTCTCGCCACCGTCGCGGACGCGGACGGCTTTATCCTCAAATCGCGCTCGCCATCCTGTGGCATCAAAGACGTGAAGATTTACCCGCGTTTGGGCAAAGCGAGTCCGGTCGGAAAGAGTCATGGTTTCTTCGGCGGCGCGGTTTTGACGCGCTTTCCCCAATTACCGATTGAGGATGAGGGACGATTGACCAATTTCCGCATCAGGGAACATTTCTTGACTCAGCTTTTCACCATCGCTAATTTTCGCGAGGTAAAAAAATCGAGAAAGATGAAAGACCTCGTGCAGTTACACGCGGAGAACAAATACCTACTGATGGCTTACAACCAAAAAGAGATGCGCATTATGGGAAAAATTGTGGCGAATCACGATAAGAAACTAGTCGATGAGGTGTTTCACGTTTACGAAGAGCATCTGCTGACCGCGTTGCACCGCCCGCCGCGCCACACCTCGAATATCAATGTTCTGATGCACGGGCTGGGCTATTTCTCCGACGAACTCAGCGCCGAGGAGAAGGCGTTCTTCCTGGATTCGTTGGAGCAATACCGCGCCGCGAAAGTTCCGCTGAGCGTCTGCCTCGCGGTCCTGCGCTCGTGGATTATCAGGTTTGACGAGGGATATCTCAAACAGCAAACCTTCTTCGCACCATATCCTCCGGAACTGGTGGAGATAACCGATTCGGGAAAGGGGCGGAAGTTGTAG
>CAZSIG010000042.1:12477-13652 GCA_964606195.1 uncultured Anaerolineales bacterium | reverse complement strand
CCGCACTTCGTCATGCACGTCCACCGCCTGCTCCGCGACGAGTTTACCCTGGAGGAGGTCTATCGGCGCGGTTTTAACGTCTATACTTCGCTCGATTTGGATATGCAAGAGACTGCGCAAGATATAGTGCGTTATCGATTAGCGCAGTTAGGAGAGCAAAAAGATGGCGAACCAGACCACAATGTACATAACGCCGCGCTCCTCGCCCTTGACCCGCGCACGGGCGAAGTGCTGGTCATGCTCGGCAGTCCCGACTACTTCGACGCGACTATTGACGGCGCGGTGAACGTCACGCTCGCGCCGCGCCAGCCCGGCTCTTCTATCAAGCCGATTACCTACGCGGCTGCGCTCACGCCAAAAGGCGCAATGGGATTGCGCCCTTATACTCCCGCGACAGTTATCATGGATGTGCGCACCGCCTTCGTGACGCGAGAGGGGACGCCCTACGTGCCGATGAACTACGACTTGCAATTTCACGGTCCGGTGCTACTCCGCGACGCGCTAGGCTCGTCGCTCAACGTCGCCGCGGTCAAGGTGCTCGATGAGATTGGCATCGATACCATGATAGAACTGGCGCGAAAAATGGGCATAACCACTTTCGACGCGGATGAGCGGTTCGGCTTGGCGTTGACGCTCGGCGGGGGCGAAGTGCGGCTGCAAGAGCTGGTGGCTGCCTACGCCGCGTTCGCCAATGGCGGGTACAAAGTCGAGCCGATCATCATCACTCGCGTTGAGGATCACGCGGGGAATGTGATTGCCAATTACGTAGGGCAGGTTTCCATACCTGCCGTTTCCGCGTCGGCGGGAGTAACGGCGGCTATGAAAAGCCACCCTACGGGGGAGCGTGTTTTATCGCCTCAAGTCGCGTATCTCATCACCGACATTCTATCGGACGACCACGCGCGGCTCATCGGCTTCGGCGAGGGGAGCATACTGAACCTATCGCGCCCCGCGGCAGTGAAGACCGGCACGACGACCGACTGGCGCGACAACTGGACGGTCGGCTACACGCCCGATTTGGTGGTGGGCGTCTGGGTGGGCAACGTGGACGGCTCCGCGATGCACCACGTGACCGGTGTGACCGGCGCCGCGCCGATTTGGCACGATTTCATGGAAATGGTGTTGAGTGGCGCGCCGGTCGTAGAGTTCGAGGAGCCGCCCGGTTTGGAGCGCGT
>CAZSIG010000042.1:2460-12377 GCA_964606195.1 uncultured Anaerolineales bacterium | reverse complement strand
GCTCCGAACATTCCGCCCGCGCAGCAGCGTGTGCGCGTCGCGGCGCGCGGTAATGATGCCGCGAATTTCGCAAGCGTCACGCTGTACGTCGCGTCCGATGGCGGCGAACAGCGAGCACTGGATACTTTTTACGAACCGCCCTACAGCGCGTGGTGGCAGTTGGCGGAGGGCGCGCATAAGTTTTGGGCAGTGGGTGAAGATGCCGCGGGGAATGTGGTGGAGAGTGAGCGAGTGCAAATACAAGTGCGCTCGGCGCGGTGAAAATGCCCTGCGCCTACTTTTGTGATATAATATCACCAGCGGTTATGAAGGAGGTGATTGCTAATGAAAACTAATTCTATAACTATGGACATAACTCAGGCGCGGCAGGCGGCTATCGCGCGCATTAACACGCTGCCGCTCCCAAAGTTGGTGCAAGCGATTGACTTCATGGATTTTCTGAAGGCGCGGGCGTTGGTTGATATACCTCCTGTGGTATCTACGCCTTCAGTGCCCGCGCCAGATGCCTTTGTAGAATGTGCTGGAACTTGGCAGTTTGAGCCAGGTGAGTTAGAAGAAATACTGCAATTTATTGAAAAAATGCGGCTGATGGAAATAGAGGAGCAAGATGAGCGCGTATTTACTCGATACTAATCATGCCTCGGCATTCATGGCTGAAGTACAACCATTGACTGAGCGGATTACGCGCTTGGCGAAAAGCGGTGTACGGTTTTATCTATGTATGACCGTTGTGGGTGAATTGTATTTCGCGGTCTATGCTAGTGTACTCAAGCGACAAAACATGCGGAATGTGCGCCAGTTGATTGAAAAGATTGCGATTTTAGACTTTGATCAGAACGCGGCGGAGGAATATGGGCGTATCAGCGCGGAACTCAAGACCAAAGGACGCCCTATTCCCGGTACAGATGTCCAAATCGCGGCGGTGGCACGACTACACAACCTGACCATGCTGACTACCGACCGTCATTTTCAATATGTCGATAATCTGCATGTAGAAAACTGGATGTAGGGATTACCACGCTACCATATCTCGTTTGATAGCAAAAGGAGAAACATTGTTGATGCACAAAATTAGACACTGGACTTTGATAACCGTCGCGATGGTGATTACAATTATGATAGGGCTTAACGGTTGTGCAGAGCCGACACCGACGCTGCCGCCGCCGACCGTGACACCTGAACCGACCGCGACGATGATAGACGTGAATAGCTACTATGAGAGCGCGATGGCGCATCACCGCGCGGGAGAGTATGCCGAGGCGGTGCAAGATTACAATAAGGTGCTCGCGGTGAACCCTGAACACGCGGCGGCGTACAATAATCGTGGGCTGGCGTATACTTTGATGGAAGAATATGACCGCGCCGTTCAAGATTTCGACAAGGTGATTGAACTAGGCTATACGAACGCCGCGCTTTATTATAATCGTGGGCTTACGTATGCTAAGATGGAACGTTACGAGCAGGCTCTGCAAGATTTTGATCAGGCGATTGAGCTTGACCCTGATGACGTGGCGTCTTATTACCAGCGCGCTCTGGCACGCCGCCGCGCGGGAGAATATGACGGCGCAGTGCAGGACTTCGATAAAGTGATTGCAATGGAGGGCGCGGACGAGACGGTTTATTATGGGCGCGGATTGGCATATTACTACATGGGCGAGTACGACCGCGCCGTTCAGGATTACGATAAGGTGCTTGAGCTTAACCCTGAGTACGCGTTAGCCTACTACAATCGCGGGCTGGCATACAAAAAGAGGGGCGAGTACGAGCGAGCAATTCAGGATTACGACAAGAGCATTGAGCTTAATCCCGAATATGCCGCGGCTTATTACAGTCGCGGGCTTACTTACGTGGAAATGGAAGAATATGACCGCGCCGTCGAGGAATATAGTGAGGCGATTGAGCTGAATGCCGAATACGTGGATGCTTACTACAATCGCGGCTTGGCTTACACTGAAATGGAAGAACATGACCGCGCCATTGAGGATTACAGCAAGGTGATTGAGCTTGATGCGGAGTATGCGAAGGCGTATTACGCGCGGGGCAACGCCTATAAGTACGTGGAGAAGTTTGGGCTCGCGGTACAAGACTATGACAAGGTGCTCGAATTGCGCCCCGATTTCGCGCTCGCGTACATAAATCGCGGATATGCCTATGACGGTATAGGAAGCCCAGATAAAGCGATGGCAGATTTCAACAAGGCGGTCGAGCTTGCGCCGCAAGATGCGCGTGTTTACGCGGTGCGCGGGGCTGCCTACGCGGTGTTAGGCAAGAATGAAGAAGCGATAGCAGATTTCGAGAAGATATCGACGCTGCCGAACGGGGAAGAATGGGCGGAATTGGCTGAGGGGTATTTGGAGAAACTGCGTGGGGAGTGATCTTAGAAATAGGACGCGGATTTTCAGGATTTGCGCCCTTTATCAGTAGTGGTAAAGAAGTAAGTGATAGGGAAAAGTAATCCGCTAATTTAACCACTAAGGGCACCAAGAGCACTAAGTATTTACTGTTCAATGATGTTCACACGCGGTCAAAAGCTATCACGCGGAGCAAGAATAGCCTTAGTGTTCTTGGTGTCCTTGGTGGTTGAATAGTTATCATTTAACTATCACTTACCATTTAACCACTACTCGCAGTTTGCGCAAGATACTATATTACTTAGCTGGCAGTGTAAGCGCGAAGTCAACGCCTTGTTGAACCCAATCTTTCAATTCTTCGTCAGTCTGGTATCCTTCTGGTTCCACCATCACCCAACCGCGCATCGGCTTGCCGGTGATATCGAATTCCTTGGTGTGCGGCGCGGCGAGTGCTTCTTCGTATCTTTCGCGACCGACGCGAACGATGAGTTTATCCTTATTAACACCACATGCCATGTTCCCCTGTATCATGTATCCAACCCCGCCGAACATCTTCTTCATCACAAGTCCCGGTTGTTCTTCCAAAGTGTCCTGAACTCGCTGGGCTAAATTTTCGTCGTAAGCCATGTTTTCCTCCTATGACTAATTTCTCTCATACCCAACAACCGCGCTCCGCGCTGCGGACGACTGCCTCTATCACTTTCATATTCGCGACCGCGTCGCTGAGCGGTGTCGGTACATCGGTGTCGTTCAATATCGCGCGAGAGAATAGATCGCCCTGAATTGTATACTGATCACAAATATCCAACACGATTTCCTCGACCTCGTCACCGCGCTGATGCCACATCTTACTCGGTTTATCGGGCGGGGCGTTGAACGGAATCGCAATCTCGATTCGCCCTTCGGTGCCGAAAATGTTAACGCGCTGGTAAGGTGTCAACTGCATGGAACAGGTGAACGTAGAAGTACCGTTTCCAAAATCGAGGATGCCGGAGGTGAGGCGGTCGGTTTGAAATTGCGGATCGCGCTCTATAATGCCAAAAACGCGCCGCGGCTCCGCGCCGAAGATGAACCGCGAGAGGGAAATCTCGTAACAGCCGATGTCCATCAACGCGCCACCGCCGATCGCGGGGTTGTTACGAATGTTATCGGGATCGGCATTGTAGTATGAGAAGAACGACTGAATCGTCCGCAGTTCGCCGATCTTTCCATTAGTCACTAACCTTCGTGCTAGTTGCCACTGCGGGTGATGGCGGTACATAAACGCCTCCATCACCTTCAAATCTGGATGGCTGCTGGCAGCATCGACCAATTCCTGCGCCTCCGCGGAGGTCAGTCCGATCGGCTTCTCGCACAGCACGTGCTTACCCGCGTCCAGTGCCTTAATTGACCAGGGCATGTGTAGGTGATTGGGCAGTGGAATGTAAACCGCGTCGATCTCCGAATCAGCCAGCAGTTCCTCGTAAGAACCGTAAGCCTTCGGTATCCCTAATTTCTCCGCCGCCGCCCGCGCCTTATCCAGATTGCGCGATGCGATGGCGGTGATGTCGCAGTACTTGCCCGCTTGCATCGCGGGCAGCACTTTTTTCATGCCAATATTAGCCGTACTCAGTACACCCCATCTGATTTTCATATTGCTACTCCTTTTCCAGTAGTGGTTAAATGGTAAGTGATAGTTAAAATGATTACAATTAAACCACAAAGGACACGAAGAACACTAAGGCAAATCTCATTCCGGATGATAATTTTTGACCGCGTATGAGCATCATTGACCGCAAAAATCTTAGTGCTCTTCGTGTTCTTAGTGGTTAAATTATCGTATTACTTTTCCCTATCACTTACTACTTTACCACTACTCCTTCTCCTGCTAAATTTTGAATACATTTCGTTCACAGTCAATCTGCACCAGCGCGGCGCGGCGTTGGTCATAGATACCGACATTATCCCCGCGTCGCTCCGCAAGGTTCAACAAAGTGGATTGCACAATCTCGCGGTCTTGCTCGGTGAGGTGCAACCGTTTCATCCACGAGTTGACCATTTCCGCCTCGTCGTTGTAGATATAATTCGCGCTAGTCCAGATAATCTCTACATCGGCGTAGATGCCCATCTCCAACAACACCGCGTAGAATGGGCAAAACTGCGGCGGGGATACGCGGTCGCGCCCTTTAAGCTGCCGATACAGATCTAAATACCACGTTCTTTGATCTTCCGTGCCCATCAAAAAGGCGCAGTGCCGCGCGCGGTGTACTAATTCCCGAATTATGGCGTCGATCTGATATACATTGTAGAGTGCAAAGGAGGCGAACGCGAGATCGAAATGCTCTTTAAGTTTCGGTAAACCATCTTCAACGCGCTGGGGAACGACGCGGACGTTGGTGATATTCGCGCGCGCCAAGTTTTGAGTCAAAATCTCGCGCATTGTCGCCGAAGATTCTATGACGACTACCTCCTGCACTTGCGCCGCGAAGGGGATAGTGAACGCGCCGCTGCCGGGACCGATTTCCAGCACGCGCGCGGTGGGAGTTAAGAGCCGCGAGAGGCGCGGCATGATTATCTCCACGTAGTCGTTGTGTTCTACCCAATTTTCGTACCAACTTGCCATACGCTGCCACGCCTTACCGTCCGGTTCCTCTCGCGCGGCGCGGCAGGCGGTTACTTGCTTCTGCCATTTTTGTAGTGCTGTCAAATTATACCTTTCCTTCGGTGAGTTCGCCGATTATTTCACTTTTTTCAGCAGTCTCAACGTAATTAGATTATGCAAAAAATAGTAGCATAGTTGTATATGCTTGACAAATCGTTTAAATAATGTAAGGTGACGCGGAGTTGAATAGAGCCATAGTATACTCCACTAAATCTCAAAAAGCAAGCATTATTGAATTGAAATCGTTCAAAAATGGCGCGAAATTGGACAAAAACGGAAATATCGGCTATACTGTCGCAGTTGTTTTTGCCAATTGACTGATTAACCGCTACGAATTTCGGAGGGTAACTATGAAAATAACCGCGATAGGAGTTAATTCCGCGTTTTTGACTGGGGCTTACGAATGCGCCATTCCGGTGGAGCAAGTGCGCGAGTTGGCACTGAAGATCGCGAATTCTTCTGAGCTTAAAGATAAGCCGGAAAAATTCATCGAATCTGAGATAGACAGATTAGCTCAAAATCTCTACGACCCGCGGTGGCACTCCAATTTTTTGGTTGAATTCGATATGCTCGGCAAAAAGGGGACGAGTCCATATCGCTTGTTGGTGGACGTGGGCGCGGACATTAGACATGCGTTGAAAGGTATCGGTTTGACTTCGGCTGATATAGATGGCATTTACATCTCGCACCCGCACAATGATCACATCGGCGGACTCGAATACATCGCGATCACGACGCTCTTTAATCCCTACTACACGCCGGCAAAAGAGGAGTGGCTAGATGGTGAATTAATCGCGGACAAACTCTTTTTGGAACATGAGTGGTGGCCCAGCCCCCCCGCGAACTCTAAACCGGACATCTTCATTCACCGTAAGGTGCTCGAACCGCTGCGGCGGGCGGTCGGGCCGGGCTTGGATACGGTTCAGGGCGTGCCGAACGTCCGCCTGGAAACCTATTTCGACATTCATCTGATCGGCAAGCAGAAAGATGGAAAAACGGTCACGCAGAAGTTCGAGGATTGTGATGGTTATTGGGTAATGCGTCCGGTTTTCGCGATGCACGTCATCTCCAGTTCGGAGGAGATGGCAAGCTATGGCATCAGTTTGGAACATTCCAGCGGCTACAATATTTTGATGCCCACCGATACCCAGCACATGATGCCCCCGCAGTTGGAATCGCATTATCGCCGCGCAGACCGAATCTATATGGATTGTGAAACCGCGCCGCATCCATCGGGTATCCATCCGCACATCTCTGACTTGGTAAACCACATGGATCCCAAGATTCAAAAGAAATGCTTACTATATCACTACGGTGCTTACCCTGATGTTCCGCAAGATATGTTCTGCGGTGTGCTAAAGACTGGCGACTCGCATACTTACCCGCCAGAGGAGTAAACCGCGACGCGAAAACAGCCTCAATGTCATTACTGAGGCTGTCTTTTTGGCAAAGTAAATCGACTTCGCAAATTTACTGCAAATGTGTTATAATAATGCACATGAATTTGGTGAAGTTCGTATGGTACAGAAAATACAGAGAAGGAGCAGATGGCAGCTAAAGGAAAAGAAGAAAAAATAGTTGTAGATGGCGTAGTAGTGGAAGCTTTACCCAACACTCAATTCACCGTTGAATTAGAAAATGGTCATCAGGTGTTAGGATACCTAGCGGGCAAAATGCGCAAGTATTACATTCGCGTTCTGTTGGGCGACGCTGTAAGATTAGAGATGTCACCTTATGATTTGACGCGCGGACGCATTATCTATCGTTACAAGAGAAAGAGAGATGACAGATAGATCGCGTCGTTCAACTTGCTCATTGTAAATGTTTTCAGTTTGGATTGTAAACCATACGCGTTTACGCGAGGTAAATCATTAAACAACGAGATATTGAGGGCGCGTCTGACAATGTTCGAGCAAAAACGACTAGCGCGCGAGTTATAAAAACAGATTTTCGCATCCCTCCATTGGTTTTTACTGGAGGGATGACCGCGATGGCGGCTGAGATGTGTGGTTCGCGGCTACTTGCTCCCTATTTTGGTGATTCCCTAATTATTTGGGCAAGTTTGGTCGGGCTAGTGCTCACTTATTTAACTATTGGCTATGCTTTGGGAGGTAGGTGGGCTGATCGCTCTCCGCGTCGCGTCACTTTGTATCAGATTACTTTTTGGGCGAGTATCAATCTTGGGCTGGTGCCCTTGTTGGCTCGCCCAATTTTGCTATTAGCCGCGCGCGGTTTCGCCCGGTATTCCGTTCCCCTGATCGTCGGTCCCCTCTTCAGCGTTCTGCTGTTATTTGCTATCCCTATCATCTTACTGGGATGTGTAGCACCTTTCGCGGTACGCTTGCAACTCCGGCAAGTACGCAGAGCAGGGCGCACTACTGGTAATCTTTATGCCATCTCAAACGTAGGCAGTATCCTCGGTACTTTTGCTCCAGTATTGTTGATTCCCAATATCGGCACTCGCAACACCATTTTGTTGTTCGCGACTATCCTCGCCTTGATCTCCTTGTGGGGACTATTCGGCATCTTGAAATCCCGCGCCTGGTGGTACATTATCCCTTTCATTTTCATCCTGGTGATAAACGGGATATCCCGAATGGGCGCGGCGCAGCCGATAAAACCGACCACAGGACTAATACACGAAACTGAATCCGCGTACAACTTTATTCAGGTAGTACGCGAGGATGACAACGTTTATCTTTTGCTCAACGAGGGTGAGGGAGTTCATTCTGTATATCATCCTCGCGAGATTCTGACCGAGCGCGTTTTTGATCTCTTTCTCCTCGCGCCCTACTTTCGGCGTACTTCTCCCGCGGTGGATAATGTTTGTCTCATCGGCTTGGCAGCAGGCACCATATCAAAACAGTATACCGCGTTCTATGGAGATGTCACGATTGATGGAGTCGAACTGGATCCCGCTATCATTGACATCGGACGCGAATATTTCGCTATGAACGAGCCGAACCTGAACGCTATCGCGGCGGACGGGCGGTATTTTTTGCAGACAAGTGACAAGCAGTATGACGTCGTTATCATAGATGCTTACCGTCCGCCATACATTCCCTTTCACTTGACCACTCTGGAATTTTTCACCCTCGTTCGCGAACACCTCACCGCGCATGGCGTCGTCGCTATCAATGCTTGGCGCACTACTACAGATTACAGATTAGTTGATGCGTTGGCAGAAACCATGCGCGCCGCGTTTCCGGCGGTCTACATCGTAGATGATTTTGACTATGATCAAGGTTTAAGCAATTGCATGATTGTAGCAACCAAACAATCGACGCAACTCTCCGATTTTGAAAACAACATAGCTAGTCTTCATACTCCAGAACTCTCCACTATTGTCTCTCGCGCCGCGCCGCGAGTCACCCCCGTTCCTAACTCTCAGGTCGTCTTCACCGACGACCGCGCTCCTGTGGAACAGATCGTTCACCAGATTATTTTGGCATACCTCAACTGACCACTCTCGCGCTTATATACCCCATAATTCCTACGAATGACAAAAATTTAAGATTAAGGGAAATATAGTACTTATTTCCTATTCTCTATTCGCGTCAATGAAAGCTATTAAACGCCAATAACCGCTTATGAATGCTTGATAAAGTTTAATGCAGTGATATTCCGCGTAATGGCAAATATATCGATTAGCGAAAAATTCAAAAGTGGTGTATAATGGTACGTAAGTGGTGAAAAGTGGGGAGTTGTGGAGCACAAGGGTAAAATTTGGACGCAAAAAACACCCTGAGTGGAGTGAACAGAACATATGTTCTTAGGAGAGTTCGAGCATACGATTGACGATAAGGGAAGGCTGATTATTCCAGCTAAATACCGCGGTGAACTCGCCGCGGGGCTGGTGGTCACGCGGGGCATCGATCAATGCCTTTTCGTTTACCCCGTCAAGGAGTGGGACGAACTCGCGGCGCGCATCTCGCAGTTACCCCTCACGCAAAAGAATGCCCGTACCTTCACGCGATTGATTTTTGCAGGCGCCACTGACCTCGTCCCGGATCGGCAGGGGCGCATTTTATTACCCCCCTACTTACGCGAGTATGCCGATATAGAAGACGAAGCGGTTATCATTGGCTTGAACGAGCGTTTGGAGATTTGGAATCCTCAGCGATGGAGAGATGTAAAATCACAGTTGGAGGAAGAGGCGGACGCTATCGCGGAACAGTTGGTTGATCTAGGGATTTAGGCTCTGTAGAATTTGACAAGGATGTAGGGGCAAACCTATGTGTTTGCCCACTACATTATCTAGTGCGGAATACAGCGGGGGAGCCGGTGACGCGAGACAAGGAAAAGCAAGCTCGACATGAAGAAAACATACCGTCGCTACACATACCGGTTCTCTACCGCGAGGCACTGGAGGCGTTACAACTCCGCGATGGTGGACACTACATCGACGCCACGCTCGGCGGCGCGGGGCACGCGAAGGGTATTCTGGAGGAGACCGCGCCATCGGGACAACTGTTAGGTTTGGATGCTGACCCCGCAGCTATCGAGCGAGGTGAGCAGTTTTTACAAGCGTATAAAGAACGCGTTACGCTGGTGTGCGCTAATTTCATCGAGTTGCAATCTGTCGCCCACCAGCGAAATTTTTACCCCGTGAACGGCATTTTGTTCGATTTGGGGCTTTCGTCGTTTCAATTAGCCAATGCGGAACGCGGGTTCTCGCTTCGTACCGATGGACCGCTCGATATGCGGTTTGACCCACAGCAATCGACCACCGCGGCGGACTTGGTGAACACTTTGCCTGAGAGGGAATTGGCGCAGATATTGTGGGAATACGGCGAGGAGCGCTTCTCGCGACGCATCGCCCGCGCGGTCGTGGCACAGCGCCCCTTGCGAACTACTGGCGAATTGGCAGAGTTGATTGTGCAGGTCATGCCGCGCCAAAAACGGCTGCACCCCGCGACGCGCAC
>CAZSIG010000042.1:0-2360 GCA_964606195.1 uncultured Anaerolineales bacterium | reverse complement strand
AAGAAACACCAAGTTGATTTTTCAGCAGTCATCATGCGCGGTTATATTTGCTTATTGAACTCTTAGCGTCCTTTGTGGTCAACTTATTCCTAAATAAGTCCAAGGAGAGGGAAGATGGCAATTAACGCGGAGAAGAGAGAAACTTTTAGGGGGTACATGAAGCGCGACGCGTCCTATAGTTGGATTTATAGTCCGATATTTATTTCTTGTTTTCTAGGCGTAGTAGCAGTTCTTTCTATCCTATCAGTACACCAATCCAAACAGGCTGCCATCCGCACTTATCACATTCAAGAACTGACTCACAAAAAGAGAGAACTACAACGCGCCAACGCGAAGCTCAGTTGTGAGATCGCGCGGCTCGAGGCGCTGCCGCTCATAGAAGGTCGCGCCCACAAGATGGGTTTGGCACCGGCGCAGGAAGTCAACTACGTCGCGGTCACCGAAGACCGTCAAATAGCCGCGACTTATGATGCCGTTTCAAGAGATGCTCAAGATACGTGGCTGCAAACGGCGAACATAGGTAACGATCGAAACATCACCATAACCGCGATATCAGAGTCGGCTTGGTGGCAGGGAGTACTCGCGGTCTTCACCGACTGGACTAATCCGCCGCAGGCTGCCGCGGCGCAAGGATTGGAGTGATGAGGAGGCATTGTGGCGTGGTCAACAGAGTCTTCGACGCGACGGCGAGTGAAATTTTTAGCCGGTATGCTCTTCCTATTCACTTTCATCATCGGTGGGAGATTGGTGTATTGGCAAGTATGGAATCACCGCGTTCTGGCAGCGCAGGCATTCAACAAGCGGATATACGAACGCAAGTTCGATGCCCAGCGCGGTGATATTTTCGACCGCAACGGTCATTTGTTGGCTACAAGTCAGGCGCGTTATGAGCTTTACGTCTATCCCGCGGTGCTGGACAACGCCACCAAACAGGCGAATCGTCTGGCGCCGTTACTTGGTTTATCCCCCTTAGAAGTCCGCGACATGATCAGCGCGACGGTCCCTTTCGTGCTATTGACGCGCGATCTGCCGGTCGAGCATGCGGAGGAGATCGCCACGTGGGACAACATGGCGATAGAGGTAGTGCCCTGTCCGCGCCGTATTTATCCTGCTACAGAGCTTGCCGCGCAGGTGCTAGGCTTCGTCAACGAGGAGCCTCGCGCCTATTACGGCGTGGAGGAATTTTACGACGACATACTACGCGGATACAGCGTTGAGCAGCGCGGTGAGCAAGATTTTCTCGGACGGCAGATATTCTTTTCGCCCCAAAGCTTCGTCTCGGTGCACACCGGCGTCGATCTGGTATTGACCATAGATCGCACGATTCAGCATATCGCGGAGCGCGAACTGAAGGCGAAAGTCGCGGAGACGCAAGCTACGGGCGGCAGTATTGTCATCATGGATCCCCGCACCGGCGCGATTTGGGCGATGGCTAGTTATCCGACCTACGACCCCAATCAGTTCAACCGCGTGGCTGATGAACACCCCGAAGTTTTCGTGAACCCGACGGTCAGCAAGCAATACGAACCGGGGTCCGTCTTCAAGATTGTGACCTACGCCGCGGCGCTCGACAGCGGGATGATCTCTCCCGACACGCTGTTCACCGATGAAGGCTCGTTGCTGGTGGGGGGGAGAATAATTGAGAATTGGGATAAAAAAGCTTATGGCGAAATAACCACTAACGACGCGTTGGCTAAATCGCTCAATGTAATCGCCGCGCAGATAAGTACACAGTTGGGCACTCAGCGGTTTTACGATTATGTACGCCGTTTTGGTTTTGGCAACCGCACGGGCATCGATCTGGCGAACGAGGCATCCGGCACCGTACACTGGCCCAGCTATGGCGCGTGGCGCGAGGCGGATTTGGGGACGAATGCCTTCGGACAGGGCATCGCTGCCACACCGATTCAGATGACTACCGCGCTGGCGGCGGTCGCGAATGAGGGAGTATTGATGAAGCCATACATCGTGGCGCGTATTATCGATGGGGATACAGTGACAGAAACACGCCCAACGCGCGTTGGTCGCGTGATTTCGGCGCGCACGGCGCGGCAGTTGAGCGAGATGTTGGGCTACGCGGTGGAGCAGGAGACAGAGCAGGCGGTATTGCCGCAACACCGCGTCGCGGGCAAGACCGGCACCGCGCAGATCCCCATTCCCGGCGGTTATGACCCCAAAGCGACGATCGCCTCCTTCGCGGGCTACGTCCCGGCGGATGATCCGCGGTTCGTGATGTTGGTCAAGATCGATCGCCCGCAAACTTCGCCCTGGGGCGCGCAGGTTGCCGCGCCGCTGTTTCGCGATGTGGCGCAGCAGGTGTTGGATTATCTGGGCGTGCCGCCGGATGCGGTGCGGTTGGG
>CAZSIG010000041.1:11384-13976 GCA_964606195.1 uncultured Anaerolineales bacterium | reverse complement strand
GCCGACCGCGCAGCACTATTTTACGGCTACTTCAGCATCAGAATTAGCCTTGATATATGAGCAGATTAAACGGATTACGGATGCGGCTAGCGCGGTTGCCCCTAGTGACCAGATTACTTATACGATTACTTATAAAAATAACGGGGCAAGTGTTTTGTCGGGAGTAACGATTACCGATGTGCTTCCCGAAAACACGCAGTTAGTTTCCGCGACCAGCGGGTACGATTTCGATACGGAGATGATCACTTGGACGATGGAAGAGTTGGACGCGGGCGCGGATGGGGTCTTGAATTTGGTGGTGGAAGTTGATAATCCATTACCGGCGCGCACTACGTATATCGTCAACGAGAAATATGGAATCAGCAGCGCCGAGGATGAGGGCGTGACAGGAATGCCCGTCAGCATCGCGGTGGACGCGCAGGTTGCCCTTACGATTAGTAAAGCGTATGCTCCATTAGGCGTCTGGCATCCCGGTGATCTTGTTACTTATACCATATACTACACTAATCAGGGAAACATCGGCGCGTCTGAGGTGGTGATTACTGAATATCTGCCTAGTGATGTGGAATACGTACCAAATTCAGACTACCCGATAACGATCACTATGCCGCTCACGCCATCGAAGAATCCGCTTTTGTTGGAGATTGGCACGGTGGCTGGCGGAGGCGCGGGGGGCAGCGTGCATATAAACGCGTATGTGAGCGCAGAAATCCCCGCGACCACGACGGCACTCAGTAATTTAACCTGTACTATCGATAGTGCTGAAAGCGACGCGGTCTTCGCGGCGCCGATTACCGCGCCATTAGAACATTATCTTCCTGATTTACAAGTAACCAAGATTGCTGACCGCGACCAAGCTATGCCCGGAGATACGATAGTTTTCACCATGAATTACACCAACGCGGGAGCGGGCATTGTATCGGGCGTTATCTTGACCGAAACGCTGCCCGAAGGGTTGGAGATGGAGAGCGCGCCGAATTGGCAACGCATAGGAAGTAATGTGTATGCTCTGAACGTGGGGGAGTTGTATCCCAATGTGAGCGGAACAGTGACAATCACCGCGCGAGTCGCGGCGACGGCAACTGAGGGAATAGTAACAAACGAAGTCAGTGTTGGAGATGATGGCTTGCGCGGTGATGATATTGACGAAGAGGACAACAGCGCGGTGGCGGTGGTAGACATCGTATATCCGACGCCGACGCCGACATTGACCAGCACCCCTACAGAGACTGCCACGCCGAGCGCGACGCCGACGAATACGCCAACGGCTTCCCCAACTGATACGTCATTGCCGACCGACACGCCGACCGCGACCGCAACCGCAATGCCCACAGAGACTGCGCCACCGACGATCACGCCGACAGGAACTCAATCGCCTTCACCAATTCCGACGGACACTCCTACATTGACCGTAACCGCGTCACCCACAAATACCGCGTCCCCTACACCTACCGCGACGAATACCGCGACAGATACGCCTACTCCCACCGATACCGCGACGCCGACACCCGCGCAAAGGGGGATGGCGAGTTACAACGCGCCGATGCAGGGCGAGAAACAGATTTACCTGCCACGCGTACAAAAACAGGGCGCGGGGTGGTCTAGCGTGATTTACGTCCAGAATACTACCAGTAGTGCGGCGTCGGGCACGATCACTTATCGCGGAGATGCGGGCACTTACACGACGAATTTAAACCTCGCGGGGCACGCCTCCAAAGCGATAGAGGTGGCAGAGGTAACTGAAATTCCGGTGGGGTTCGATGGCAGCGCGGAGATTGACGTAAATCAGGCGGTCGCGGTGGTAGTACGGGAGCAGCAGACGGAGTGGCTTAGTGATTATTGGGGAAGTTATACCGGCATCGGGGTGAGTCAGTTAGCCACTGAGATCATCGCGCTGGATGTGCAGAGCACTGACGGCTGGCAATCGGAGATAGCCATTCACAACCCCGGCGCGGCAGATGCTACGATTAGCTTATCGTTCAGCGATGGTACCACTATAGATAGAACCGTGCCCGCGCACCGTAATTACATTTATAGTACCGCCACCGAACCAGCTCCTAGCGGAGGCTATAATGGCTGGGTGAGGATCAGTTGCCCCGCGCAGCCGTTGGCGGTGGTAGTACGCACGTTCAACGCCACCGCAGAGGGAGAAAAGAGCCGCACGCTGAACGCGTGGGCTGTGCCGACGACCGCCACGCGGTACACCTACCATGTTGCACGATTAAGTCCGTTGGATGCCCCGCGCGCGGTGGTGGACAATGAGTTCATTCGCGCGGAGGCTGACGATGATGGACAGTATGTAGTCGGAACCACGGGGGGCGATCCTGACATCTCATCGGACGATCAGAAGAGATTGTTGTACGGTTATAGCTACTACGGTAGCAGTATTTGGTCTTCTTTCGCGTCGGTGCGCATTGAGAGCGGGAGTACTACTCGCGATTATAAGCTTGAGAACAGTCCCTACGTGCTCGCCGAGGCGCATATAATCGATAGTAATACTATCGAGACTACTTGGCAAATTGGCGAGATTGTGGTGTATCAACGAATGACGCCCTGGTATAATCCCTACAGCGGGCGCGAGGATACGGTGCG
>CAZSIG010000041.1:0-11284 GCA_964606195.1 uncultured Anaerolineales bacterium | reverse complement strand
ATCAACGAATGACGCCCTGGTATAATCCCTACAGCGGGCGCGAGGATACGGTGCGCTATGAGTATGTGATTCAAAACAGCAGCGCGGGACAGCAGTATGAGGTGGGGGTGCGCGTGATGTACGACACGATGATCGGGAGTAATGACCGCGCCCCATTCTTCGTGCCGGGGTTGGGTAATAGCAGTCTCGAACAGGAGTTTTTCAGCGCTGATATGCCCACCTACTGGAAGGCTTTTGAATCTAGCTCATTCGCCGCGGATAGTTTGAAGGGGCAAGGGATACTGAAGGGCAACGGCGCGGTCACGCCGAATCGATTTGTGATCGCTAATTGGTCGCGATTATATAACTCTACTTGGGATTTTTCGATAGACCCCAATTCAGCGACAGGCGACAGCGCGACGGCGGTCTATTGGGAACCGCGCGCGGTGGCGGCGGGGGGACAAATCTCGTTTGTGACTTACTACGGTTTGGCGGGGCCTGGCGGCGGGTCTGCTTGGTTCGACGCGGTGACTCAAGTCACTTGTGATGAGTTGGAATTTGAGACAACGTTGTGGGTGAACAACACTACCGATTACACTTTTACCGGGGGACAAGCTACCCTGAATTTACCCGATGGTTTAACGTTGGCGGCGGGAGAAAGCGCCACAAAGTCACTGCCTGATGTCCGTACTGGTGAGTCCAAGTCGCTGACGTGGCGCGTGGTGGCTGACGGGACGCGAGAGAGTACGTTGGTCTACTCCGCCGATGTAACTTTTACCTCTGGACATGGCGCGCTGCAGGCAGAAAAGGCGATCAGCGTGCCCGCGTGCGGCACCGCGTACGTCGTGCCGAACTTGCGTAAAAGCTATTACGATGGCTATGGTCCCTTTAGCTCGCAATGGGACGCGGTGAATTGGTACGAAGCAGATAGTTCGCTTTCCTGGACATTGTACAGCGTCTATGGTTCCGCGCTTAAATCGGCTGAAGGTAAAGCGCCGCCGCGAGATAACTATGAACACTCTTTAGCCAGCGATGACAGTGTGAACAACCAATTCTTGGGGACAACTCAAATCAAGGCGATTAATCCATTGGCGCAGGTCCCCATCGCGCCCTACGCGATTTGGGGCGACACCGCGAATTATCTCGGGGCAGCATCATTGGAAGCCGCGCAACAGGCTTATGTGCCGATTATCGCCAAGCAAGAGGATTTACAGACGGCATTTTATATATATAACGCGGGGAATGATGAGACGGATATCTATATTACCTACTATAACGACGCGGGCGCACCGACAGAAATGCAGGAGGATAACATTGCTGCTAACATGCAAAAGAGCTATCGTCAATATTGGGGCGACGATTTCGCGAATGGGTATCGCGGTGCCGCCGCGATCACGGCGGATCAGCCCGTGGTGGTGGTCGCGGATATGTACAGCTATTTGCCCGAACCTACACCCACCCCGCGCAGTAAAGTTTATCTGCCGCTGATCTTGAAGAGGATAAACTAATCACCTGAAAAATCAATATGGGACACTGATTGCCGCGATGGATGCTGCTTCTTTCGGATCTTTGGGACTTCGAGGGGGCACAAGGAAAAATCTGCCACTAATTGCACGAATTTTCACTAATTTTTCGCTTATCCGTGTCAATTAGGGCAATTAGTGGCAAAAAAATGAACCGCGTGTTGAGCTGACCCCCGCGAACTCCCAAAGAGCCATTTTTAATTGTCAAGATAGGGGGGAAGAGTTTTTGATGAAGAATGAGGGAGGAAATCATGTTAGGGTTAAATATATGGCAGCGAGACTTTGAATACTGGTTTGATGCGCGGATTGGTGGTTCAAAAGCTAATGGGTTATTAAAATTCGCGTCGTTTCGTGCACGAATAATAGCAGTAATTCTCTTCAGTTTGTTTTTCTCATTTATTGTGTTTTCCCCCTGCCAAGCAGAGAAAAATGTAGAACTTGTCCCCTCTGCCAGCGATTCCTCCACTTTGACTGTTACCAAAGTTGTAGGAACGATCAGATCGGTCAATGTTATAAACATAGTGGATACTTCGGGAAGTATGACGCTAGAATGGGATGGGACGACGCGCATCGCGGCTACACAAAACGCGTTGGTAACGTTCAACAATCTATTGCATCCAGATGTCGGGGATAGGGTAGGATTGGTGAACTTTGGGGGGAAGGTTACGACAGGAGAACCTTATACTTTGTCAGAAGAATGTCCGCCCATTACTCAGACTCAATATGAATGGGCAGAGGAACGCAGCCCGCTGACCGATGATATAAACGCGGTGAATGAAATTATCAATTCATTTGAACTAAATCTAATGAGTCGCACGCCCCTAGCCCACGCGATTCATCTAGGCAATCTGGCTGTTCTAGGAAATGGCAGCACCGCCGATGGTTCACCGGTTTTGATCATCGCGTCGGATGGTGTTCCCAATATTCGCTTTGATGGAACGCGTACTAATTCGAACTCAAGTAGCTGGAACGAAGAATTAGGAGAGTTTGACCCTACTCATTGTAACTACGACGCGGAGATGGACGCAATCGAGCGAGCAAACGCGGCTAAGGCAGCGGGAATAGAGATTTTCACGATCGCTTTCGGCAGTACGGAGGGCGAACCACTGTTAAGACATGTAGCAAGTATGCCAACCGAATCGCACTTCTTCATCGCGGCTGAGGCAGGAGACTTGGAAAATATCTACCAACGTATTCGCGAGATTACCGATCCCAATGCCTTCGCTACACCGAGTGACACGATTACTTACTCAATCAAATGTGAAAACACCGGCGCGATCTCTGCTACTAACATTGTTCTCACTGACACTATTCCCGATTATACTGACTTTGTCACCGCGACGTATCTGATCTCCGGTACATCTCCCTGTACACTAACGGGTAATGTCGTCACTTGTTCGCTGGGTACGCTGCCTACAGATTCAGAAGTGATATTGAACTTTGTAGTGCGAGTTACCGATGTATTACCTGCGGGGATAGACGGCATCACCAATGAAATCTACGGTATTAGAAGTGATAATGCTTTAGGAGGGATGGGGCGTCCGGTGACGCTACCGGTAATATCCAATCCCGATTTGTACGTGAGTAAGGTCGATTCGTTATCTGGCGCGGCGCGGCCCGGGGAATATATTACTTATACATTGACCTATACTAATCAAGGCAACGCGAATGCTACGGGGGTAATCATAACTGATCATCTGCCATCGCATACCTCTTTCATCTCCGCGTCAGTTCCCTACAGCGAAGAGAAGGATTTGGTAGAGTTGTATATAGGTGAGGTTGCAGGCGGTGGGGTTACGGGGAGCCTTGAGCTACTTCTAAAACTTGACATTGATATACCAGTAACTTTCACCCAAATTGGCAATATAGATTATGAAATTGATAGCACCGCCGGGCACGGTCGCGCCGGAGAACCTGTTTACACCGCGATAGAACAGTATCAACCGAATCTTCAAGTTAAAAAGGTCAGCGATCGCGTTTCGTTAGAACGCGGCGAGGAAATAGAGTTTACGATATATTACACCAACGCCGGGGATGGTTTTGTAACCGGCGTAGTATTGACCGATACGTTACCGGACGCGCTTATCTTTGACGCGAATTCCACCTGGCAATTGACCGATACCAGTCAAATCGGCGTCTACGAAGTCGGCAGGCTCGCGCCCGGCGGGTACGGCGCGGTGACTCTGAAAGCCCGCGTGGCGATGACTGCCACCAATGGCGAATATACAAATCGCGTCACTATTTCAGACGATGGGGCGCGCGGAGAGGATATAGAACCGCTGGATAATAGCGCGGAGGTAACTATGACGGTGAATGTGCCGACTCCTACTCCCAGCCCCTCCGCGACTCCTACGCCTAGTCCCACGTCGTCTGATACTCCCACGCCCTCAACCACCCCTTCACCCACGCAGACTCCCACTCCAAGTCCTACTGAAACGTATATGACGCCGACGGGGACGCCAGTCACTGCGACGCCTAGTGACACTCCTACATCGACATCTACCCCTACGATTACGCCAACTCCCACTGACACCGCGACGCCCACCTTGACTCCGCTACCGCGCACTACAGGCATTGCCAGCTATAACGGAGTTGAAATGAGCGATACCACCATATTTCTCCCCCGCGTTCAGCGGCAAGTGGACGATTGGTATAGCACCATCTATATACAGAATGCCTCCGATGAAACAAATGTGATTACCATGACTTATTATCTCGCGAGCGGCAAGAAGACGTTAGCTTATACCGACACTATAACATCACCCTATACAACGCGGGAATATGCCTTAGTAGATTTGCCCGAACTGGGGACTACCTTCGATGGCGCGGTGATTGTGCAGGCTTCACAACCCATCGGCGCGGTGGTTTATGATCGGCATTACGCGGTGAATTCGGATTCTTGGACTGCATATACCGGCATAACCTCGCGGCAAATCGGTAAAAGGATAGCGATCGGTGATATATTAAATGATAAAGATGGTTGGAACACATATCTGGTTATACAGAACACCGCGAATACAGCAACAGATGTTACCCTCACTCCCAGCAAAGGGGATAACTGGGGAATAACTATTCCCGCGTATGGAACGTATGAATATAATGCCGCTATATCCAGTAATCTGAGCACGGAATTCGATGGCTGGTTCACGCTTTCGGCTAATAAGCCGATCGCGGCAGTGGCACGGAATGTCAAGGATGAGGGAAACGATTCCACCTTCGCGGTGCGTAGTGTAGAGAACATCTTAGTCAATTCACCTTCTTTCGCCGTTGAACAGACGAAGCTGCGAAGCCCCGAGGCGCGGGGAGTTGCACCACAAGAAGAGACTCATGTAAAGCTAGAGAACGCCTACATTCGCGTGGATGTGGATAATGATGGACAGTTTGTCATCGGCACCACCGGCGGAGATCCCACGATCCCCAACAATGACGACTATCGCGGGCTGCTTCACGGATATAGTTATGGATACAGCGATATTTGGTCATCCTTCGCGACCTTGCGAGTTCAATTAGGAGAGGTCTACCGCGACTACACATTGGAGGACGAGCCCGCGATTGGCGGCTCCGGCTTGTCGCCAATTATAAGATCATTTAAGGATGATGGGAATATAGAAACTTGGTGGCGAACAGAAGAAAATGTTCAGGTGATACAACGCCTCTCTCTGGCATTCAATCCCTACAGCGGCTATACAGATACCGTGAAGATAGCGTATGAGATCACAAACCATCAAGAACAATATCAATATGTCGGTATACGGTGTATGTTAGACGTAAAAGTGGGTGAAAACGATGCCGCGCCCTATTTTATTCCCGGCATGGGAAGTAGAGTCATTACCAGCGAGACAGAATTCAGAATAAACGAGATACCGACATACTGGAAAGCCTTTGAGTCCCAAGATTACGCGGGAGACAGCTTGAAGGGGCAAGGTATTCTAGTTGGGGCGGAAGCTACTAAACCTGACCGTTTCATCATCGCGCGGCTATCCGAGATCATCGACTCGGCGTGGAATTATACTGTGTCTCCCAACTCACCGATCGACGACAGCGCCACCGCGATCTATTGGAGTCCTGTGGAGTTAGCTCCCAGCCAAACTATAACCTTTACCACCTATTACGGACTAGCCGGAAGGGGCGGCGGCTCTGCCTGGATCGACGCGCCCACGACGGTCGAGTGCGATAATCTTACCTTTGACTTGGACTTATGGATTAACAATACCACCGATTTTTCGTTCACGAATCCTATCGCTACTATTAACTTGCCGGCGGGATTATCGACTGCTGAACTGACCAAAACTTTGGAGAACGTGCCCCCCGGCGGCACAGTAAGTACCCGCTGGCAGGTTGCCGTTGATGGTGGCTGGCGCGGTCAACTACCTTATACCGTGACGATTGACTTCGACGGCAGCACAGAGCCGCTGGTAGCGAATTCGTGGGTTATTGGGCCGGGGTGTTGGACGATCTACGCCCTGCCGCACACGCGTAAGAATTGGCAAGATGGACAACAAGATGCCAATAGCGCGGTGTGGTCAATAGCCAATTTAGGTATAGCTAGTTCTGAAGTCCGCTGGTCTCTACACGACCGGCTCGGCGTTACGAAGTACGCGGCAACCAATACTGTTATACTGCACGATGTCACTACCATTGACTTAGGAGAGTTTCCCATCGAGGACATCGAAGACGATTTAATCGGTTCGGCATATCTGGAATCACTACAACCGTTGTTAGTCGTGGCGCGGTGGGCTGAATCAGCAAACTATCGCGGCGTCACCACTGCCACGAAAGAGGCTTATTTACCATTGCTGTCAAATCGCGAAGGCTTATACTCCGCGATCCATATCCAGAATCTCGGCACGAGATCTGTCGATGTAGAAGTGCAATATTATGATTATCAGGGTGAACTAACTTCGACTAGAGAACAGATAGCCGCGCAAGGCAATCTGGTTTTCGGTAGCGTTGGCACTTTAGCCATGCCCAACGATTTTGTGGGGAGCGCCCGCGTAGTAGCTGACCAGCCCGTCGCGGTGGCGGTTGATTTATCACATTATCGACTAGAATCTTCACCTTTGGCTTATCGAATCTACTTGCCACTTATTTTGAAACCCGCGCCTGATATTCCTACGTAGCAAACTTGCATATCCAGACAGGCCAAAATGACCAGGTTTTTCTCCAAGCAGAGATAGTTAGAGAAAAACCTGGTTTTTGACTCCGTTAGATGGCGCGTTTTTCAGAAGTTTAACCTTCACATATTTCATTGCATTTTTAATAGGCTTGGGCTATAATTGAGTTGGCAGTGATGAAAATTAACTGCTATCGCGAAGTGTCAAAGCTTGCTTTGGCATTTCCCTTTGCCAACATGGAGTTTTTAATGAGTAAACGCGTGTTAATAGCAGACGACAGCGCGACGATCCAGATGATGCTACGAATCATCTTATCTGAGCAGGGACACGAGGTTATAGCCGTGAACAACGGACTAGACGCGGTTCGTCAGGCTTATAAACTCAACCCCGATCTGATCATTCTGGATGTCGATATGCCCAAGATGACTGGTTATCAAGCGTGTCGTATACTCAAAGAGGATCTCGCGACCAAGCATATTCCCATCATCATTCTGACCGCGCGCGATCAGCAGATAGACCGTTTTTGGGGTTTGATGATCGGCGCGAATGATTATCAAGTCAAAGATCTGGAACAAACTAACGACCTTCTGGCAAGTGTGGAGTGGTTGCTGGCTCAGCCGCGGCATGAAGACAAGGAATTTGAGCCTCAAGACTTGACTGACATCGAAATATTAGGCAAAGTAAGCACAGTGCTGGAACATAAATTGTTTCAAGCTACCATCGTCAACGAACTGAGCGCGCTGGTAGATAACATGACTTCGTTTAGCGATACGGTAGTAGGGATAATGAAACTTCTGAGTAAAGTTTGCAGTTTCTGTGGCGCGTTTTTCATCCTGCGCGATACTACTCACCCCTACGGCGCGCTCTGCTCCGCATGGGACGAAACGGTCCCGTGCATTATTGAGGCATACGACAGAGTTTCCGCGCTAGCGCGAGGCCATGATTTACTGGTACCGGCGCGTATAAGCGATTTGCAGTTTATCCCCTGTGATAAAGAGCGCGGTGGCAACAAGAATGCCCGCGTTGGTACCTTCGAAAGCTTTCTTTTGACGGCGCGTGATAATCAGATCGGCATTATGGCAGTAGTCAGCACGCGCGTTAACGCCTGGAACCATAGGGAAATGGACACCCTAAGACTTTTTGCGCGCGAAGTCTCCGTCGTGCTAGATAGCGCGTTGTTATTTCGCGATCTACAACGTACTAATAAAGAACTGCTAATCATGCAAGACGTTTCGCGCCAAATAAGCTCGATTTTAGACATTCAGCGGCTGATCGATAAGATCGTGCACAGTGTGTTTGAGGCGTTCGATTATCAGGCAGTATCAGTATATATAGTTGACGATCGAATTGGCGAACTCTCTTTCACCGCGCACGTTGATTCTGTCGTTCAATCCCCTGAGACTGAAGACGAGAACACACCGAAGCGGCTAAAATCGAGACCGAATTGCCTGATTCGGCATATTGCCCAAGAACGCGCCGCGGTTAATATTCCAGACGCGCGAAATGATGTGCGCTGCGAAACTACCCTCTCTAACAGCTTATCGGTATTAGCGATTCCTCTTATTGTTGGAGATAAGCTTATCGGTATATTCGATTTGGAGAGCGCGGCGTTGAACGCGTTTAGCGAGCAGGATGTGCGGCTTATGTCCGCGCTGGCTAACCAAATCGCGGTGGCGATTGAGAACGCGCGGCTGTATCAAGCTGAGATAACCAAGCAAGAGCAAATAAAGCACGATTTACAGATCGCGCATAATATCCAGCAAGACCTCTTTCCGAAAAAGAAACCCACGGTAGCGAATCTGGATATAGACGCGATATGTATGCCCGCGCAAGAGACGAGCGGTGACTTTTACGATTTTATAGAGCTGGGGGATCGTTATTTGGGAATAGTTGTCGCGGATGTGTTGGGGAAAAGTATCCCCGCCGCGTTGCTAATGGCAACTACGCGCAGTTCATTGCGCGGTGAAATTATGCGTGAAGGCGTTCCCCGTGACAATGAGGCTTGGCGCGGACCAGCTAATGTGCTGACGCGCGTCAACGAGACGTTGTGCCAAGATATCCGTTCACAAATGTATGTAACCCTATTCTATGCAATTATAGATACTCAGGAGCTACAGATGTATTTTGCCAACGCGGGACATATCTCTCCCATCCTATGCTCTACCCCTGAGCGACTAGCGCGATTATCTCATACGAGATCAACTAAAACCATCGGCTCTGTTTATTTAGAGACAGACGGACTACCACTAGGAATTACCACCGCGTTGAGTGATCCTTACGAGCAAGGGCGGATTCCATTGTCTCTCGGGGATACTATAGCTTTTTACACCGACGGTATCGTAGAGGCTATGAATGCGCGGCAACAACTGTTCGGTTTTGACCGTTTAGAGAGCGCAATCATAAAAAGTAATGACAACCGCGCCAGTGAGGTGATACACGAGGTTGTAAGTGACGTGAACGATTTTGTGAAAGATGAGGAACGCCACGACGATTTGACGTTAGTAGTGGTCCGTGTCTTAAAGCCGAACGCTGACCGCGCTACCTAAGCGCACCCCTAGGGTGCGCCCATAATGTAGCCGCAGGCTTCATGCCTGCACTGAACAGGCAAATGCGAAACGAAAAATTAGTGAAAATTAGCGCAATTAGTGGCAGATTTTTCACTGTCGTGCCTAACGCGACGCGAAATGCAAAATAATCATAAAATATGCCCACTCCATTTACTCATTTACGCTTCGCCAATCAAATACTCTCCGAACTCCCCGCGGCGCACGTAATACAAGCGCGGCGCGGCGATTTTTTATTAGGCAGTGTGGCGCCCGACCTCAGTTCCATCGACGGGTTGCGGCGCGACGAGACGCATTTCTTCGCGTTGCCCCCACAGCCCCATCAATGCGGCCCTTTCAATCTTCTGCGACGTTATCCTCAATTCGCTCACACTTGTCATTTGTCCGCCGCGTCCGCTGCGTTCATCAGCGGCTATCTGGCGCACCTGCTGGCTGATGAGATCTGGCTATGGCGAATCTTTGTGCCCTATTTCGTACTTGGCATGACCGGCGATAACGCGCAGGACAAACTAATGATACATAATGCGATTCGCACTTACATAGATCGCGATGACCGCGCCACCCTAGATGCCGCTACGCGCGTGGAGCTATCGAACAGCACAGCCATCGACGTACTACCCTTCGTTTCTCCGCGTTCTCTGACGATGTGGAAACAAATGCTTTGTACTCAGTTGGTATCGGGTGCAGCGATGCGTACATTAGAAGTGTTTGCGCGTCAGATAGGAGTAACTCCTCAAGCATTGGAAAATTGTCTGAATGAAGAGTTAACTCGCCCGAATGAGGTTTTTCGCGTCATCGTGCCTCATCTGTTGAGTGAATATCAACGCGAAGTTATTCATGCCTCGAAAAACTTAGTCACTCGTTATTTGAATGGCGCGTTTGCACATAACAGATTAGATGATAATTGTGATTTATATCACTACGACGAAGAACACACCGATTGGCACGAATTGGCAAGAAACTGGCACTTCATTCGCGCGGTATCATGGCATAAAAAGGGGAAGCTTTAATGCACGAACAGCGCAAAGACGATCACCTCCGAATATGTTTAGAGGAAGATGTTAGCTTTAAGGACGTAACTACCGGTTTGGAGAAATACCGATTCGTTCACCAAGCGCTGCCGGAAATCGCGCTGGATGATGTATCTCTGAGAACCGAGTTTTTGGGCAAAGCGTTGCGCGCTCCCCTACTGATTTCCTCTATGACTGGCGGCACTTCGACGGCGGCACAGATTAACGAACGGCTGGCACGTGCCGCTCAGCTATTCGGCGTGGCGATAGGAGTAGGGTCACAGCGTGCCGCGATAGAGAACGACGATTTGGCGTACAGCTATCGAGTGCGCGATGTCGCTCCCGATATACTTTTGTTGGCTAATCTCGGCGCGGTGCAGTTGAACTATGGCTATGGTGTGACGGAGTGCCAGCGCGCCGTAGACATGATTCGCGCCGATGCCCTGATTTTACATCTAAATCCGCTGCACGAAGCGATGCAGCCCAGAGGCGATACCGATTTTCGTGAACTATTACCCAAGATTGAACAAATATGTACGCGCCTGAGCGTGCCTGTGGTCGCCAAAGAAGTGGGGTGGGGCATTTCGGAGAGTACAGCGCGGCGATTAGCAGAGGTCGGCGTCGCGGCAATTGATGTGGCTGGCGCGGGGGGCACTTCATGGGGTGAAGTCGAGCGTCATCGGCATCATGTGGGCGACAGTGACGGTACAAGCCCCCAAGTAATCCGTTTAATAACCGAAATGGCAGAATGGGGCATTCCAACAGCACAATCTCTAGTGACGGCGCGACGCGGCGCTCCAGAGCTACCGTTGATCGCCAGCGGGGGGTTGCGTACTGGATTGGATGTCGCTAAATCCATTGCGCTTGGTGCTAGTTTGGGGGGGATCGCCACACCTCTGTTATACCGCGCCGCGATTTCAGCGGAAGAGGTACGCGACTATTTAGAGCATATCGCCGCGGGGTTACGGTTGGTAATGTTTGGAATTGGGGCGCGAGATGTGGTTGAATTGAGAGATTCGCCGTATCTGGTGAATAAAATAGGACTTACGCAAAACCGCACTATAACTAACCGCAGAGAGCGTCCCCGTCCGGGG
>CAZSIG010000040.1:0-14270 GCA_964606195.1 uncultured Anaerolineales bacterium | reverse complement strand
CAACTATCAATGAAGGCAAACGCGCCGTTGTCGGGCTTCAATAAAAACAAAAAAGGCGACGCGGTTTGAAACCGCGCCGCCACTGTGTCACCTATGCCACCACTGTCGCGCTACTCTCCGCTGGCAACCTGCACGAACTCCCCATCCTTAACTTGGAAGATATAAATCTTCGCGTTTTGTAAATCACCACTATTTTCATACGCGATCTTTCCTACTGGCGTTTCAATGTTCAAATCGCGAATCGCCGCCGCGACCTTCGCCGCGTCCAAGCTTTTCGCCTTTTTCACTCCCTCCGCGAGGACTTGCAGCGCGCTGTAGCCGTTTATCGAATAAGTACCCGGATTGCGCGCCTCAATTGCCTGATATTCCTGAATCCATTTTTTATCCACGACCTGCTCTGGACTGGGCGCGAAACCACTGACGTAAATGCCCTCCGCTGTTCCTTCTGACTGGTCAATCGTCTCCGCCAGAAACGCGCCGTCGCTCGCCATGAAGGGCACATCCAGCCCCGCCTGCACCAACTCATAACGCAAGTACGGAGCCTCCACCTCATAACCGGCGTAGAAAATCGCGTCGGGATTCGCTGCTTGAATTTGCGGTATCTCCTCCTCGAAAGTGGATTGCTCCACCGCGACCTGTAATTGCAGCGGCACTTCCGCACCCATGTTTTGTAATTCCTGCGCGATTGCCTCCCCTAAGCCCTGTCCATAAGGGTCATCGTTGTACACCACCGCGACGCGTGTCGCACCGACGGTATTCACCAAAAAATTCGCGTCCACGCGCGCTTGTACATTGTCGTTCGCATTGACGCGGAAAAAGTTGTTATATCCTTGCTGCGTAATGCTAACTTCGCTCGCGGTGGGAGTGACAACGATGATAGGTAGTCCACTGTACAATTTCATCGCTTCGATCGTCTGCCCGGAATTCAGGTGTCCAACTACGCCCAACACAGTTTTGCCCTCGTTGACCGCCTGTTGCACCTGCTCCGCGATACTCACCGCGACATCACTGTCCGACTCGTCGTCTGCGCCTACCACGATAACTTTTCTCCCTAACAATCCTCCCGCGTTATTGAGCCGCGCTGCCATCAACCGCGCCCCGCCTAGCACGGTCTGCCCACCGTTCGCCTGAAATCCACTTAATGGCACCGCGACGTAGACGTAAACCTCGCCTCTGAGTTGTTTCCCCCCGCCACACGCGGGTATCAATAAAACTATTAAAACTGTAACTAACAAGATTTTCAATAACTTCATAGTCTACCCTCTCCTTTTTGCAAACTTTCACCATACTCGCGGCGTAAACGTGGCATCGTTCAACAGTTGTACCGCGTCGCCCGATTGCGCCAGCACGAACAACCCTTGCCGCATGGCGTACTTGTCCGCTTCCTGCTCGATGCGCATCCCCGCCACCGCGCCGATTACCTGCCGCGTCTGATACTCCGAAAAGGCGGCTTTGACCCGTGCCAGCCGCTGGAGGTGCGCTTGCACATCCGCTACCTTCAAGGTCGTCTTCACCTCTACAACTACTACGTATTCCTGATTCACGCCCAGAATATCAATCTCCATCGCCAAGCCCGGCTTGCGGCACTTGACGTGCGGCGCAGTCCAGCTAATAGCAATTCCTCGCGCTTGAAACAACGCCACCAACGCGGGTTCCACCATACTCTCCACGAACTTGCCCCAACTGCCCGTCAACTCGCTGACCTGCTGCCGCGTCTTCTCCTGCTTGGCATCTGATTCCTGAAACAGCCGATTAGTCTCCGCAAACTGCCGCGCTAGTTCCTGCCGCGTCTCCTGAAATTTACGGTCCGTCTCCTGAAACTTGCGGTCCGTTTCCTGCGACTGCCGTACCAATTCTTGTTGTGTCTCCTGAAACTTGCGGTCCGTCTCTTGAAATTTGCGATCCGTCTCCTGAAACAACCGCCAGATGTCCTGCGCGGTTAATTCCTGAATCTGTTCTTCCATATTTATTCTCCCCCAAGTTGTTTCTCCAATCTTTACCACACCCGCGGCGTGAACGCGGCATCGTTCAACAGTTGTACCGCGTCGCCCGATTGCGCCAGCACGAACAACCCTTGCCGCATGGCGTACTTGTCCGCTTCCTGCTCGATGCGCATCCCCGCCACCGCGCCGATTACCTGCCGCGTCTGATACTCCGAAAAGGCGGCTTTGACCCGTGCCAGCCGCTGGAGGTGCGCTTGCACATCCGCTACCTTCAAGGTCGTCTTCACCTCTACAACTACTACGTATTCCTGATTCACGCCCAGAATATCAATCTCCATCGCCAAGCCCGGCTTGCGGCACTTGACGTGCGGCGCAGTCCAGCTAATAGCAATTCCTCGCGCTTGAAACAACGCCACCAACGCGGGTTCCACCATACTCTCCACGAACTTGCCCCAACTGCCCGTCAACTCGCTGACCTGCTGCCGCGTCTTCTCCAGCTTGGCATCTGATTCCTGAAACAGTCGATTAGTCTCCGCAAACTGCCGCGCTAGTTCTTGCTGAACTTCTCTAAACCTACGGTCGGTCTCCTCAAATTGTCGCGCTATTTTCTCCTGGGCTTCCCAAAATTTGCGGTCGGTCTCTTCAAACTGTCGCGTCATTTTCTCTTGAGCTTCCCAAAACTTGTTGTCAGTCTTCTCAAGCTGCCGCGCCATTGACTCCTGAGTTTCCTGAAACTTACGGTCAGTTTCCGCAAACTGCCGCGCTATTCCTTGTTGTATCTCCCGCGATTGTCGCGCTATCTCCTGTTGCGTTTCCCGAAACTTGCGGTCCGTTTCCCGAAACAACTGCCAGATGTCTTGCGCGGTTAATTCTTGAATCTGTTCTTCCATACTTAACACCTCCTACTGGTGTCTATCTCCAATCTCCTCCTAGAAGTATGTAGAAAGGATTTTATACAATTCGCGAATGGTCTCCTCATCGCCATAGCGCGCCATGCCGCCAGTCGCCTCCGCGATGACGGTCAACATATTCAAATCCGCGTCTTGTCCATAGGCGATGCAGAAGACGATGACTGGCACGCCCGTCTCGTTACCTACCTCCACTGTTTCTACCAACTGCGGCAAGCTGAGCCGCGAATTGTTTTCAATGCCATCGGTCATGGCAACAATCGCGTTGATGCGTTCGGTATCGTTCAAAATCTGTAAATCATTATAAGCGCGTGCTATTCCATCGAGCAGCGCGGTGTTGCCACCCGCCGTCAAGGCGTCTATCTCCGCGCTGACAGTCGCGCGGTTTTGTCCTAGTTCTTCCAGCGGCACTACCAAGCCCACGCCAGTAGAAAACTGCATCAAACCAACGCGCTCGCGGTCGCCCTTAATCTGTTCTAAGAATAGATGCAGCGCGGCTTGTGCCTGTTCCAATTTCTCTCCGCGCATACTCCCCGATGTGTCCACGACAAGATAAACGTTAGTGTGTCGTTTCGTGTACCACCACGCGTCCTGCACCACTGCGATGACCGACGGTGCGGGCATTTGCAGCGTCGTTTGCGGCTCTGCGGGATTCACGCCGTTCGCCGCGTTAATGGGAGAATTCGCACCGTCAATCGGAATGCTCAAATCGGCGGGACGGTAGCCATTTTCCAACACTAGCTTCTGCGCTTCGGCGGATTTCACAAAATCGCGAAACTCGTTGAAAACCACTCGCTGGTACGCGGTCAGATTAGGATGTTCCAAGAGCGCGAGGGGGTGGTCTTGCCACAACGTCCCTTCGGCGGGATAAATCGCGATTAGTTTTTCCGCGTCCGTCTGTTGATTATGATAGATTACTAATTGCTCGGAACAGACGAAGGCGTCGAGGTATGCCGCGCCTTTCTCCAATACCTGTTCAATCGTTGCCAACTCACCTTCGCCGTAATAGCGCACCGTCTTCTCTATCGCGCTCACGTAAGCCAGCGTCTCATCGTCCTGCACATCCTCCATCGTCAGGTCGCGCGTCTTCCCCGCGCCCGCGTAGAATTCCGCCAAAGTCGCCAGCAAGCCGCTCGCGGAGACGGTGGATGGATGACTCCATTTGAAATCGCCATCCGCTTTCGCGCGCTCTAAAATGTCCGCCCATCCGATTTTTTTATCAGGATAACCCATAGCTCGCGCCACGTCTTCCCACATCGCGATAGTGACCGGCGTGACCGCGTAGCGATGCGCCTCACCCACCAGCGGCGCGTCGCTGCCCGAAAGTTCGTACCAGACGCGGTCTATGTCGTCTAGCCAAATCGAGGAATCGGGAGACATCGCCATGAATTCGCCCGCCACCGCGCCCTCAATCATCTTATCGGGGGACATAGACACCGCGCGAACGGTCAGCGATTCGCCGTCAGATGAGGTCGAGTCCCGCGTGTTGAACATATCCACCAGCGCGGTGAACAGCGTCTCTTTCTCCGGGGAATAAGCCACAGTCAATACACTCACATCGCGCGCGGGGGCAACTGTCACTTCGGGCGGCTTCTCTCCACCTCTGAACATCATGAAGAATATAACCCCGATGATGCTACATAGGCAAAGCAGCGATACAATTATCAGCAGCCCAATAACTTTCCAAGTCCTGCGTTCTTCCATAAGCTCTCACTCCTTTGCAAATCGGTAAATCGCAAATTTGCCGATTTGTCAATTTGCTACTTCGCCACATTCAGGTCAAACCAGCGCAGCAATGCTAATAATACATCGCGGTTCGGTGAGCGCATCGCGGTGGCGCGGGGCACGACTGTCATAACGCCCTGGTCTTGCCATTTGACAAAGGGACTGTCCGGTTCGGTGATAGAGACTTTGGTATTCGCGGGGCGTAAGCCGTAGTCGACTGCCAACTTCTGTACCTCCAGCGAGAGGAGATATTTCTCGAATTCCAGCGCGGCGTTCTTCTCCAACGCGGTTGTCTCCGCACCCATCCAAACCGTGAAGGGAAAATCGAACCAGGTAATGTATTCTGGATAAACGATTACCAGCGGGTCATCCCACCGCGTCACGATGCCCTCCATGTTGGACAATATGTCACTCTCCAAAAGTTGCCCACCATCGCCCATCGAGTAGCCAAACAGTGCCAGATTCTCGACCGAGTACGCGCCGAGACTGGAAAAGTCCGTCACCGCGCCCATCGTCTCCTCGAGCCACGCCTGAAATTCGGGATTGCCGATGTCGGCGGTGTCGATGCTGTTTTTGTCGTAATATTCTCCGCCCATCGCGACCATTGCCGCCAAGCCGCCGACATTCTTGTGCGGATTAGGTACAACCAACTTGAAATAGCCCCACGCGGGGTCGCCTCCCAGTTCTGACCAGCCGCCGGGCGTCATCGCCGCGTCGTGAATGGTCTCCCAGTTTATCTCTCCGAATTTGTCTCGCAACACTTGGGCTCGACTGGCGTAAATCCCCCACGCAAAGAGCGAGGTTGCCAGCGGTTTGGCGCGGTATTCTCCACTAGTCAGGAAAACGTCTCTGCCCCATTTCTCTTTATAGACCGCGTTGACCAGCTCCGGTAGATAGCGGTTATCGGGAATCCAGACGGTGGGGAATTCCTCCAACATCGCCCGTTCCTCCGCCGTCCATTCTTCCGGCAGTTTGGTGCCGACCGCGCCGAAGTCGTTACGCTCGAACTTGCCCATCGCGGTCAAGCCATCCATCGGTAATATTTTCACTTTAATCGGCGTGCCTTCCAATTCGTGATTGGCGGCGTTGAACTGCTCTGCCGCTTCGCTCACGAATTGTTCGACGGGCAGGGCGCACAGGACGCGTACCTCCAGTTCATCGGGCGGCTTGACTAGCTCGATTTCACCTTCACCGCCTCCGGATGATGCTAAAAACATCCCCACCGCGACGATAATCACCGCGAGCAAGATAATCACCATAAAAATTACCCGTGTTCTTGTCATATTTTTACCTCTCCTTTTAGAATTGCAACATAATGCCCTGTCTACTTCCTACCGTCTACCGCCTACGGCAATAGCTGCGTCCGTTTAGCCTGTAAAGATTTCTCCAGTAGTTTGCGAAATTCCGCGGCAGTGATTCGTTTCTTGACATCAGGCTCCAACGCGCTCTCTAATGCTTTACGTAAATTGCCCGGCATAGTTGCCAGCTTGGGATATTTATTGGGGTTTTCCGTCGGGTCATCACCGGTAATGACATGATAGAGTGTTGCAGCGAGGGCGTACACATCCGAGCGCGGTTCGGCGGCACCTTGATACTGCTCCGGTGCCGCGTAGCCGACCGTGCCGTATAGCGCCTCCCGTTTGCCAACTTTATCAGCGCGATGTACTTTGGCAGTGCCGAAATCAACCAGCACTGCGCGCCCCGAGTTTTTATGCACGATGATATTCGCGGGTTTGATGTCCAGGTGCATGACCGGCTTGGCGCGCCCAGAAAGGTATTCTAGCACTTCACAGATTTGCACGCCATATTTCACCGCGTTCAAAATCGGAATCTTGCCCTTTTCTTCGACGAGTTTTTCGAGGTTCTTCCCCTCAATATACTCCATCACGATATAGTTGCGTTCATTCTCGGTGAAATACGCGAGGATGTCGGGAATACCGGGGTGGTCGAGTTCGGCTAACGTCCGCGCCTCCTGCTCGAACATCTGCTGCGCTTCGGCAGCCTCCGCGGGATTCGTGCGGTCGTAGTAATCCAAAAGCTCCTTGACGATGCGCGGGCGGTCGAACGCGCCAGTATCCGCGACCAGATAGACCGTGCCCATGCCGCCTTGCCCCAGCGATTTTTCCATACGGTAGACGCCATTCATCAGGTCGGAGGAGGGGGGCGCGGGCTTGTTAGTTGTTTTTGCTACTTTATCTTTTGGCGCGGTAGCCGGTACATTAGGCTTAGACGCGGGCTTCGGCTGTTTGGTAACCGCGCCTTTAGCCGGTTTTTCGGTCAACGTAGAAGCGATAATCAGCCCTTCTCCCACACCGCCGAGTACCAGCCAATACCACCACACCCAACCTAAAAATGGAATGGTTATCAGTCCCTGCGCGGTGAAGACGGTCAAGACTAACACCGCGCCGATCAACACCGCGCTCTCCCAGCGAAAAATGGCTTCTTCTAATCGTTTCATAAATTGATTCCAATCTTTATAGACTTACGTTGAAAGATGTATTTTACCGCAGAGACGCAGAGGACGCGAAGTTGTTCTTGCGCTGATTACGTGCATTGCTAGTCACTAGAAGTCAGTAGGGTTAATCTCTGCGTTCTCTGTGGTGAATATTTAACGCGCAATTGAGGTAGTAAGTCTTGCTTTATATTAACTCCAGCGTGTGCTTATTATAACATGATGGGACAAAAATAAAAAGCTTCAGATTTGCACGCTGTTTCCTGAATAGCTAGAACCACGAAGTTTCCCCATTAAGTCAAAAAAGCTCTCCCATACTCGTAAATGAGAGAGCTTATCTATCAGTAATTCGCGATAATAAACCAAACTAAATATTGCTTCTTTCCCAATCTCTAATTATTTCTCCAGCAATTCCGCGATGCGCCAGTATTCCATATTCACCTTTTTTCTACATGAGACAACTTCCTCAAGCGAAGTGGTTGCGATATCTGTGCTGGTTAACCCCACCATAACCCCGTGATTACCATTGAGGAGATTCTCCACCGCGGCGACTCCCAGACGCGTAGCCAGCAAGCGTTCGAAACCAGAGGGACGTCCACCGCGCTGAATAAAGCCAAGTTTGGTGACCCGAACTTCATATCCCAATTCGCTCTCGCGCTCTTTGAGGTATTCTGCTACTAAGTCTATGTTCGGTTCATACTCTGGAGTCACTAGAATAATACTGTTAGTTTTACCGCGTGCTGAGGCAGACTTTAAATGCTGGACGACATCTTCCAAAGTTTGGGGAACTTCGGGAATGAGAATCAGTTCCGCGCCGCCGGTTATTCCCCCGACCAGCGCCAAATAGCTGCCCATAACTTCGATTAAGAAAGCTCGGCGGTGAGATGAAGCGGTATCCTTGACGCGGTCAATGGCATCAAGGATGGTGTTAATGGCTGAGTCCGCCCCGATCGCGATATCAGTATAACATATGTCATTAGTAATAGTTGCAGGAACACCAACTATGGGATAATCCAACTGATGTAAAGCCAACGCGCCTTCCATCGCGGAGAGACTGCCAATAACAACAGAGGCATCGATATCATAGCCCCGCAGTTTTCTCAGCGCCTTGCGTTGCTCGCTAAGATTGGCGATCGCGCCGTCGTTAACTGTCTGCAAAATCGTTCCACCAGTATCAATAATTCCACCAACAGACCGCGCATCGAGCGGTTCTATCTCCCCTTCTACCAGTCCTTGATAACCGCGCATAATGCCGCCGACTTCCAGACCGTGAGAAAGAGCTGTACGGACCACAGCGCGAATACAAGCATTCATACCAGGGGCATCTTCGCCACAAGTCAAAACGCCAACCTTACGTATGGAGGTAGTTTTACTCATTTGTAACTTTATCTCTCCTCGTCACCATCACTGATCGTTCACAAATTCGTTCACAGAGATATGAGAAACAGACAATGTTTGTGTTTCAGCATTAAGCACAACGGAACCATCTTCAAGGTCTATTGAAATCAGATCGCCGTTATTGAATTTACCCATTAACAAACCATCTGACAGAGGTTCTTCTATCTGCTGTTGAATCACGCGCTGTAGAGGACGCGCGCCCAATTGTGGATCATATCCAGCGGCTATTAATTTCTCCCGCGCATCGGGAGAGATGTTCAATTCTATGTCGCGGTCATCGAGTCTCTTTCGTAAATCGCGCAGTTGTATCTCCACAATTCCCTGTAGGTCGTCTTCCGTCAATTGTCGGAAAATCACTACGCTATCGAGGCGGTTGAGAAACTCTGGCAAGAACCTCTTTTTCAACGCCGCGTCAACTTCTGACTGCATTTTGTCGTAGGAATAATTCTCATTCGCCAAACTCGCGGCGGAAAATCCCAGAGGTGTTGACTGGATGAATTCAGTCGCGCCCTCATTGGAAGTCATAATAATGATAGCATTACTAAAATCTACTTTGTGTCCTTGGGCATCCGAAAGCCTACCTTCATCCAGAATTTGCAGCAGTATGTTGAAGGTTTCCGGATGAGCTTTCTCTAAATCGTCAAGCAAGATCACAGAGTAAGGCCGTCGCCTGATCGCCTCAGTCAACTGTCCGCCATCTTCATAGCCTATGTAGCCGGGAGGGGCGCCGACGAGCCGCGCCACATTATGTCTTTCCATAAACTCAGACATATCCATTTCCACCAGAGCCTCTTCGGTGCCGAACATAAATTCTGCCAGAGCCTTTGCTAGTTCGGTCTTGCCAACTCCGGTTGGTCCGACAAACAGGAAACTGCCGATTGGTCTACGCGCCGAATTCAATCCCGCGCGGGCGCGTCTCAAAGATCTAGCCACAACGCTGATCGCCTCATTTTGGCCGACAACGCGTTTCTTAAGTTCAGATTCCATCTGCAATAGGCGTTTAGATTCGGAACGAGTGATTTTAGTAATTGGTACCCCCGTCCACATGGCCACTATCTCTGCCACATCTTCTGCAGTCACTGATAAATCTGGATAGAGAGCATTCCAGTCATGGCGTAATTGCTCAAATTGACGCTGATGTACCGCTTCTCCGCCAGAGAGTTTCGTCACATCGTTATGAAGTGGCATACCTTTTAAATTATCCAAGCCAGTCAGTTCCGATGTTTTATACATCCTAACTCGCGCCGCCGCCTCATCTATCAAATCAATGGCTTTATCCGGCAAATAACGGTCAGTGATGTAACGGTCTGCCCAGCGCGTAGCGTAGGTCAGGGCATCGTCGGCAATGGTCAATTGGTGATGCGCTTCGTAACGAGGACGGATTCCGCGCAGTATCTTTATAGTGTCCTCTACATTGGTTTCTTCGACTAATATAGATTGAAAGCGTCGTTCTAATGCCGCGTCTCCCTCTATATGTTTGCGATAATCTGTCAAAGTTGTCGCGCCGACGCATTGTAACTCTCCCCGCGCCAAAGCGGGTTTCAGAAGGTTAGCCGCATCCATCGTACGCCCACCGCTACCCGCGCCGATGAGCATATGAATCTCATCAATAAAGAGAATACTACCCGAGTCAATAATCTCTTTAATAACTCGCTTCATACGCTCTTCAAATTGTCCACGGTAAATTGTACCAGCTACTAAACTCCCCAAGTCGAGTGTCAAGACGCGTTTATCCAACAATGGAACAGGAACTTGCACTGCCACGATACGTTGAGCTAGACCCTCGACGATAGCAGTTTTACCTACACCGGGCGCGCCGATCAAAATAGGGTTATTCTTGGTACGCCGCGACAAAGTTTGAATAACTCGCTCAATCTCCGTCTTACGCCCAATTACGGGGTCTAATTTATTCTCTCGAGCCAGCGCGGTTAAATCCGCGCCTATTTTGTCTAGCAAGGGAGTATTACTTTGTACTCTCTTCTTGGCATGAGTTTGGTCTCGCATGATTAACTGCAACGTCTCTGTGCGCAATTCAGAGAGATCCAAATTCAACAGTCCCAACGCCTGCATAGCGATCCCTGTCCCCTCACGCAACATTCCTAGCAACAGATGCTCAGTACCTATGTAATGGTGCCCCATAAGACGCGCTTCTTCCACCGCGAGTTCTAATACGTACTCGGTCTGTGGTGTCAATTTTAGCGTCTGCTTTGTGGGATACCTACCACGCTTAACTAGCCTTTCGACTGCGCGGCGCGCTTGTCGTGGTTCCACACCCTGTTTGGTCAGTACACGCATTGCAGTGCTATGTTGATCACGCGTGATCCCCAGCAACAAATGTTCAACCCCTATATAATTATGATTGAGACGACGCGCCTCATCTTGCGCAGTAGCTAAAACTCGCCGCGCTCTTTTCGTTAAGTGCTCTAATGTTCCAGACACGGAGGGCACACCTCCTTACCCTCTAGCTCGACTTAAACCTAAGAAACTCTTAAATGGCTACTGATAACAAACCTCTAACTCTTGCTCCATCTCAGAAGAATTTTCATACTCTTCTGCAGTATCATCAAATTGCCAATTCTCCTCTTGCAAAGCCTCTTGCCAATCTAGATCCGCGTACTCCTCATCAGCCACGCGTCGCAAACTCAAACCTATCCTGCGCCGAGCGCTGTCAATTCGAATGATCCTCAAAGTGAGTTGATCTCCCTCTTGGACAACTTCTCGCGGGTGTAGAATGCGTTCATTGGACAACTCGGAGATGTGAACCAATCCTTCCATATACTCATCTATGCGGGCGAAGGCGCCAAAACCAGCGATTTTGGTAATAACCCCCTCCACCAATTGTCCCATATGATACTTCTCATCCACCAAGCTCCACGGCTCGGGTTTCAGTCGCTTAATACTCAACGCGATCCTTCGCCGTTCACGATCAACATTCAGCACATATACTTCTACTTCGTCTCCTACGCTTACAACATCACCAGGATGATTAACGCGTCTCCAAGACAACTCAGATATATGTACCAAACCATCCGCGCCGCCTAAATCCACAAAAGCTCCAAAATGACACAAACTGCTGACCGTACCGGTGCGAATCTCACCTTCCTGTAATTCGTTGAGTAGATTCTCTCTCTGCTGCCATCGCCATTCTTTCATCGCATCGCGTTCTGATAATATAAGCCGGTTACGGCTGCGATCTACCTCAATTATCTTGAGCATTAGTTCTTCGCCTACAAGCGAAGATAAGAACTCTTCCTGTGCTTGGCGGTCGCGCCCACCTTGCTTACGCTTATCATCCAACTGCGAAGCAGGTACAAAACCACGAATATTGCCCCAATGAACCAACAAGCCACCTTTATTGTAACCTGACACTTCACCTGTAACCGCTTCCTTACTCTCAAAAGCCTGCTTGGCTGAAATCCAGTCTTGTTCCAACTTAGCGCGGTTAACAGACAAAAGGATGATACTTTCTTGAAGATCGGATTTAACTACAAAAACCCAAACTCGATCCCCAACTTCTAATGGGTTACCATCTATCTCAATGCCTTTTTCAACCTCGCGGTTAAGAACTGATCCCTCTGACTTCGATCCTACATCAACCAAAATCTCATCTGTACTAACCTTGACTACCGTACCTTCAACCAGATCACCCACATTAAGAGTCTTGAAACTATACTCCTCTGTCAAGAGATCTTCCATCGAAGTTTCGTCACTATCATTATTCAAAACTGGAATCTCTTCATCCCTCCTTTCTTCTGCTAATACAGTGTTATCCTCTAATGACATATTTTCTTCCTCTCCCTTAAATTTTTTCGGTTGTATCTCCGCGCGACTTTCTACCACCGCGAATGACACACACCTTACTTACTAACTTCTTATTATAGCACAAGACCGTCAAAATACAAAATATAATTTAGCTTTGAGGGTTACACTCCGTTACATATTCGCGCAATTACAGACTGATTTGCAGTTAAGAAAAGGTTGGCAACGATAGGTTTCTGTGATATAATTAGCGACCAAATACAAATTGGCTCTTTGGTAGTTCGCGTGATCGGTTCAATAAACGGTCGATTTTTGCTTTTCCGTGCTAGGCAGATTTCTCCTTGCGACCACGCGAAATCTAAAAGAACCAACAAATTAAACCGATAAGGAGCATTATTAACCAATGAAAGACCCTCAAAAAGTCTTAAAAAACACTATTCAAAGGTGTCGCGAACGCGACATCATTATCCCCACCTACGAAGAAATGGCTAACCCGGAATTGATTCCTCAAGGCATCAAAGACGAGCTGAAAAATCTTGGATTGTGGGACCTAAATTCGCGTAACCTATTCCGTATTACATGGAAAAACGAACCTGTAGAGTTCGGAGGCGAATTCGGTAAGGTGAATTACATAGAACTTCCTTCTGAGCTAACCGGTGTAAAGGCGCGAATATTTATGTTAATCGGAAAATTCTTCCCTACTGGAGCACATAAAGTCGGCGCGACGTTCGGACCACTGGTCGAGAAGCTTGTGCGCGGCGCATTCGATCCGACGACTCAAAAGGCGCTGTGGCCATCCACCGGTAACTACTGCCGCGGCGGAGCTTACGATGCCTATCTACTCGCATGTCCCTCAATCGCGGTGTTACCGGAAGGAATGTCCAAAGAGAGATTCGAGTGGTTGAAAAAAGTCGGCTCAGAAATATATGCAACTCCGGGCTCAGAGAGCAATGTCAAAGAGGTCTATGATAAGACCAAAGAGCTAAAAGCGGAACGTCCTGACGAAATCGTTGTGCTGAATCAGTTCGACCAGATTGGCAACGCGATTTGGCATTACGTTTGCACCGGTCAAGCTATGGAGGAGGTTTTCCATGACGAAGCTGAAACGGGACAACGCTTATCGGCGGTTTGTTTGACACAAGGTTCTGCAGGAACTCTGGGATGCGCGGATTATCTACGCGAAAAATTCCCTCTGGTGAAAGTCGTCGCGGCGGAGGCATTGCAATGTCCTACCCTCTTGTACAACGGTTACGGTGCTCACCGCATCGAGGGCATCGGAGATAAACATGTGCCTTGGATTCACAACATCAAAAACATGGATGCTGTCGCGGATATTGATGATCAAGCCTGTATGAGCCTGCTACGGTTGTTCAATGAACCGGCAGGGCTTAAGTTCTTACAGAAACAAGGTGTAGACCCAAAACTTGCGGAAAAACTAGAGTGGTTAGGTATTTCCTCAATCGCCAACCTGTTGACCTCTATCAAAACGGCGCGGTATTTTGAGATGAACGAGAATGATGTCATTTTCACCATCGCAACCGACTCAATGGAGATGTACCAATCCCGAATAGAAGAGGAACAGGAACTACATGGCGCATACACCGAGACAGACGCCGCGATTCATTACGAGCGTTATCTACTCGGCGCAGGCATTGACTACATGCTAGAGCTTTCATACTGGGACAAGAGGAGAATGCACAATCTGAAATACTTCACCTGGGTAGAACAACAAGGTAAAACCGTGGAAGAACTTGACGCCCAGTGGTACGATGAGAATTACTGGCGCGACAAATTCCATTCTTATGAAGAGTGGGATAAACTAATTCGCGAGTTCAATGAGAAGACTGGACTGCTAGAACAGTATAAGTAAGTCGCCCATATAGGTTTTAGGTAAAACTCTAAGTTCCACCTAACTCACTGCGAACTTCAAGCTCGCGGCGAGCTGGGGAGTTTACAAAAAGCAAGGGTGGGTTTCTTTGTATTATCAAGAAACCCACCCTCCTTTATCTTCTCAAAAATGCTTCGGGGAAACTACCGAATCGCCTGCTCCGTGTTGCGGTTGAAGAAATGCACATTGTCCATGTT